>JAESQZ010000161.1 GCA_016764955.1 Deltaproteobacteria bacterium
TAGCGTGACACGAAACTGCCCGCCCTGTAGAACTTCTTTGATAACGCCATCAACTTCAATTTGGTCTTCTCGAGACATTAAAACTCCTTTAAAATCCAGCTAAGATTAACGAATCAGACCCAAAACACAAGCCCCATTGACCTAATTGATTCCAAAAAATACAACAAAACCAATGCTGAAATACTGTCTATTGTCGATTTTATTTGCTGGACTTTCTTGTGTGTCTGTATCAGGTGATGGGCAGGTGCATACCAAAGGTCGGCATAATCATTTAGTGAGTGTGATCAAGCCTGTAATGCCAGAGCGGTTTCGGGGAGCTTACAATCATACGCTTTATTATGACGATAGAGCTGGGGGTGATTGTCAGCCAAATTGTCCACAGATTGATATCTGGCAGTATGAGTATTTAGGGAAAGTTTCTTCGAAGCCTATCTCAACCCAAAAAGCATTTTGGAAGAGCCCAAAAGAGGCCCGAATTATTGCTTATAGTTTATTTGGCAAAAATCCAATTTATTACCAAGGTCTTTTAGGGTTCTTAAAGAGCTTTCAGACCTTGAAGCGTCTTAATAATATTCAGGATAAAATCTGGGGCTTTGATACCTTTGTGCCTCGTGTTTATATCCCAAAACGCAACCCAAATGGCCCCATGAAAGACACTCCCTTGGAGGGTGAGCTTGAGCCTTATCAAATCCAAACGCTTTTAGAGGCTGGTTGTGAGCTGGTTTATGTTGATAATGGCCTTAAAAAAGCATCAAAAGATGCGACCTTTTGGCGCTTTATGGTGGCCGCAGAGCCTATGCCTGAGGGACAGAAAATTCGCTATATTGTTCATGATGCCGATTGGATTATGACAGGGGCAGAGGCTTTTGCTGTTGGCGAGTGGATGGCTTTGGGACATCAATATCATCGTTCACATTTACAACCCATTTGTTTGGGGCCTTTAACAGCAAGTTGGTGGGCAGGAAGTCACACGGGTAAGGGAAGTTTTGCTGACCTTAAAGAAGCTATCAGCTTTTTCCCCTATCGTATGAAATATGGTGATGACGAGCTGTTTTTGAGAGATATTATGTGGCCTCGGATGAAGCAGTCTGGATCTATTTTAACACACGTGACCAAGAGGACCTGGGTTTCCAATGTTGTAAGCCCTTATCAAGGTAGTTGTGAAGAGCCTACGAAGAGTTATTGCAATTCTATGAATCTAGACAATCAGTGTGAAGATTTAGAACTCCCAGAAAATATGGAGTATCCTTATAAAGAGCTTAGCTTTAGAAAAGGCCTGGCGAAGCTTGAAAAGAAGCCAAAGTTTTTTGACATGAAGCTTCAAACCGAGCGTGGGCGTCGAGTTTATGAAGCGCTTAAGCTATAATGCGAGACCTATAGCAGTTCCAAAATAGTGACTTATATTTTCTAACTGCCCTTTTGGAAAGCCAGATCTATCTAATTGCGCAAAGGGTTCTAACAATTGCGCGGGAAGTTTGAGTGTGTCGCTAATATAGCTGCTAAGCCCGGAAATTTGGCAAGCACCGCCTGTGATGAAAAGCTGTTGCTGAATATGATCTTCAGGGAAGTGGATCTGATAATTTTCGATTGAGTTTTGAATCTCAATAGTCACTTTATAGAGCCACTGGATGAGAGCAGCTTTGGCTTCTGGATTCTTAATGCTAAGAAAGTTAGGATCTTTTGCTACTAGCTTAGTGACATTGGTGATGCTGATATCCATTGATTTTGAGATTTGCTTATTGAGCTCATCACCGCTTGCTTCAGAAAGGTTTCTAGAAAACAAAAGGCCCTCTTTGGAAATAACTAAAAATATTGCTGTGCTTTGCCCAATATCCACGAGCGTATAGCGGACACCTGGTTTCAGGGGGTGGTTATAAAGGGTAGAAGTGGCTAAGGAGTTGGCTTTAGGCTCGAGAATTTTCGGTGCGTAAATCCCAAAATCTTCGAGTTCTTTTACGTATAGATCGAGAACCGACTTTTCAGCGATGAAGGCTGATTTTTGAAGCGGTTGATAGCGCAAAATATAGTGTTCAGGGCTTTTAGGCAGTTGAGCGTTTAGAGCCATTTCCAGCATTTTTGGTACTTCATGCTCAGGTGCTGGCGGCAGCTCTAGTCTGCGTGCTTTGAATAATGTGTCCTGCATGGAAACACGAAAACTCGCTTTTTTGAGTTTTGGGTCTTCTAAAAAAGCCTTAATGCCATTGGTCTGCTCCCTTGGGAAAATGCCATAGGATACCAATTTGTATTTGCCCCACTGCTTCAATAGGCATGCAATTTTGACACTCTGCGCGTCAAGATCCACGCCTACTGATAATTTGGGCCCAAATTGCCACATGAATTTAATGGTAGCATGACTAAGCTTGATTTTGTCATACCAGCGGAGGCTGGTATCCAGTTGAGCAACGCCAGGCTTTATGTGGATGCCAGCCTTCGCTGGCATGACAACAGAGGCCTTATGGGTTCAGCCGATCCAAGTACCGAATATTCTGACTGCCTTCGCAGGTGACAAAGAGACTGCCTGTATAGACTAAGAATAAGCGCCTATCACAATCTAAACCATCGTTCCCATGGCCTTCAGCATTAGCGCCTAGGAGCTTAATGGGCTGAGTCAACGCGAGTGATTCAATGCCAGTGCCGGATTGAATACTAACGTTTTCTGGCTCAGGGCCGATGCTTTTGCTGTCATAAGGCCAATATTGTAATTTGCCATTTGTAAGCAAAACAGCCAGCCAGTTTGCTTTGCCGCCACAGCAAGTATTAGGCGTGCCAGCCAAGCTTTCTGGCAAATAGATTTGGGCACCTAGAGCCTCTAGGTTTACTGAGGCAAGGATTTGCTTGCTGTTCCAGTCATAGCGTTTAAGTGTTTTGTCGCTTAAGCTTAACCAGGCTTCTTTGTCACTAGCAGCAATGGCTTGGACAGCATCATCAAAAGTGTTGTTTGGGGTGCTGGCGAGGGAATCGCTTTTCGATATCAAATCTGAAACAGCTAAGACATAAAGATTTTTTGATTGGGTAATTAGCAAGCTGGTTTGATTAAGATTAGTGGTGACAAAATCAATATTTTTGACGTTTTCTAGAGTTGTAGAGAATTTCGAATCGCTATCCAACGCGAGCGCGTGAACTTTGATGTCTACACTGGCGGAATTTTCGACAACCAAAGCCCAAATCTTGTTAGCGCTATCTAGCACCAAAGCCCATTGGTCTGGGGTGAAGTCTAAAGATTTTATTGGGTCTTTAGGCGACTCTAGCTGTTCTTTGATTTCAAAAATGGCTTTTTGAGCAGGATCTAAGACAAATGTTCGGTCGTTAATACTGGCGGCACGCGTTGGGGAAGTTCCTACTTTGATGACCAACGGAAAGTAAGCAATCGGAGACAATACAAATTGGTTGTCTGTGACATCAAAAGCACGAGCAGCACTTTGGAAGGGGTTGGTTAGCGTTAGACATTGGTGAGTACTCTCTGTTTGCTCATATGACTTGCACTTTGATACGGCAACATCTGATATGAGGCCCATTTGGCCAGATAAAACGGCTTGGCTATCGAGGCAGTTCGAGCCAGTCATTAAAAAACAAGCCGCGCTTATTAACGCCTGTTTTAGGGTCCTTTTCATGGTTGAAAACTCCAATTTGGTTGCTATTTTGGAAGCTGACAAAAAATTGACCCTTTGAGTCTTTGTCAAAAACAAGATCGACCGGCCCTAAGTTGTTTCGCTCAATGGTTGTTTCGTCTGGGAATTGCCCGAGCAGGTTAAGAGTCGGAGCATCGAAAGCAATCACAAGATTCTCGTTAGGGCACAAAACTACTAGCGTATTTTGTTCAGGAGATAGACGCATACGGGCAGAACCCAAACAGGTGTTAGATTCTTTTGAAATTGTAGTAAATGATTCCAAATTTAACTTTAGCAACAAGGGATTTTCAGCCATTAAAATATAGGCTGTTTTTTCATCGTCACTAATAGCGATGTCGCGTGCGCCTTGGGCTTTGTAGTCTTTGGATAGATCGACCGCCTCGCATTTCCCCCATTTACCTTGCTGGATGTCTGCTAATTTACTTTTAATAAAGAAAACTTTTTTTTCAAATCGTAAGCCAGTATTAATCACAGCTTCTACCAGGGCATAAAAATTCGAAGCTGTGACCTTGATGCCGCCTAGGCGCGCGACGCTAAGGCCAGGTTCAGAAGGGTTTTGTAGGCAGTCGGACACTTTTAAGCGTTGTTTAATTTTGGCTGCTTGGCCATTAGCCCATTCAAAATAATGAATCTCGCCATTGTCTCTAAACAGTGAAAATTGGCCATCAGCTAGAGGGAATTTTTGGGTGAATTCCAGAGTTCCCAAAACGCCAGCTTGTTTGTTTGGGACTAGGCTTAGGAAATAAGGCGCATTTTGGCTGAGTTGAGTGCGATTGTTTTGAACGACGTTGCTTAAGACAGGCTGTGCCTGGCTGGTGACAAAGATGCTCGAAAAGTCATCTGTGGCGGCCATTTGGCCAAGCAAAGAGGGGGCCTCCCAATTAGCAACAATCTCAGGCTTTAGGCATTCTTTTTCTTTGCAATCAATTTGCAAGACACGTGCATTATTAAACTGGTTATCTAGATTAGTATTGGCAACGTAGAGCGTGTTGCCATTTTTGAGCAGTGCTCCAGGGTAGTAGAGCCTGTTTGTTGGGCTAGGGTCGCCGTCAAGGCTGCCGGCGCAAGAGGCCCATAGCAGTAGGGAGAGTGTCCACAGAAATTTCATATCAAATTAACAACGCTCGATAGGTGTCGATATTCTCTAGCACTTGGCCTACGCCGTCAACAACCGCGTGTAAGGGGTTGTCGGCTACGTAAACCGGGATGCCGCACTGATCTGAGATGAGCTTGTCCAAACCTCTAATTTGAGCGCCGCCACCACAAAGCACGATTCCACGGTCAATAATATCGGCCGATAGCTCAGGCGGCGTCTTTTCCAAAACAGACTTGGTGCAAGAGACAAATTGCCTAAAGCTATCTTGTAGGGCTTCTCTGATCTCAACGCTGGTGATGGATATTGCCTGTGGAATACCGGTGATGAGGTCTCGGCCTTTGACGTCTATTTTGAGCTCTTTGTCCAATTGCACTGCAGAGCCAATTTTCATCTTGATAAGTTCGGCGGTTCGCTCGCCAATCAAGATATTATGGCGTTTTCTCAAGAAACTCACGATGGCTTCATCCAGCTTGTCGCCAGCGACTCTAAGTGTTTGAGAAGCGACGATGCCATTGAGTGAAATAACCGCTACGTCAGTCGTCCCACCGCCGATATCAATAATCATGGAGCCGCGTGCATCTCGCACAGGTAAGCCAGCTCCTACTGCAGCTGCCATAGGTTGTTCGATCAGGTGAACTTCTTGGACACCAGAACCCAAAGCGGCCTCTCGGACGGCTTTTTGCTCGATTGAAGTAATTTCAGCAGGGACAGAAATAATCAGCCGGCCACGTATAAAAAAAGCTTTTTTGGTGGCTTTGGTAATGAAGGCTTTGATCATGGTTTCAGTGACCGTAAAGTCTGCGATCACGCCATCCCGCATGGGTCTAATGGCTGTAATATTGCCCGGCGTTTTGCCGAGCATTTCTTTGGCATCTTTACCAACAGCTAGGATCTTAGTCTCATAACCATTTCGCGCAATCGCGACGACACTTGGCTCATTTAAAACAACGCCACATCCTCGCACATGAACAAGTGTATTTGCAGTGCCCAAGTCAATTGCAAGGTCCGCTCCAAACATCCCAAAAACTTTCTTCAACATAAATAAACATCCCTGTCCGGCTGTTCGTCCAATCAACAGATAGGAGGTATTGTTGTATGCGGTTTTTTAAGTTTAGTCTAATGGGGTGTTTACTTTTTTCATTTGGGGCACTTGCGGACATAGGAGCGTTTGACTTAAGGCCAGAGCTAGATATCGATGTTCCGGAGCTTCCAAGGCAACGAGTCGTTCACTTGATGCCTGAAAAAGTCTTTATTCCTAAGGGCTTTGATTCCAATGATAGTTCAGAGGTGATTATTTCTGGCTGGTATCCAAATCCTTGCTATGAGCCACTAGAAGCGGAGGTGATTAAGGAGAACGGGCAGATTTTTATCACGCCAAGAGCCAAGCTCATACAACGTAGCGATCGAGTTTGTATCGCCATGGCGGTTCCCTATGTGAAGTCAATCAAGCTAGGCATGATGAAGCCAGGCCTCACGAAGATCTCGATGCTGGATATCTGGACGGGACATCTGGAAGTTGAGCCAGAAGGCAAAGACTCCATAGATGATCACCTTTATGGAAAAGTCACACATGTTCGAAGTGGAGATAAAGCTTTGTTTGTAGAAATTGAGCAGCCTAGCAGTTGTATTACTTTCGATAGCTTTAAGTTCATCTCGAACAACAAAGACACCTGTGCAGTACTGCCTATTATGAAGCAGGTACAGCGCGTTTGCCCGAAAGATCCTAGAGTGTTTGAGTATAGATTTGACATTCCAGCCGAGTGCCAGATAGCTGAAAAAGTGCTCTTTCACATCCGAAGCCTAGGCGGCGAGTCTGTGAATCATATTCATAAAGATCGGAATTTTTAGCCAAACTAAACCCAATGCCTAACCAAATAGTCGATTAGCTTGATGCCCACAAAAGGCGCAACGATGCCGCCGAGGCCATAAATAAGCATGTTGTTGCGAAGCACTATGCGACTAGGTAGGGCTTTATAGGAAACGCCTTTGAGGGCTAGTGGCGTCAAGAAGACGATAATCAAAGCGTTGTAAATAACTGAGCTTAAAATGGCGCTTTGGGCAGAACCTAAGCCCATGAGGTCAATGTTGAAGGCAAATAGACTCCCGAACATGGCAGGCAATATCGCAAAATATTTGGCGACGTCGTTGGCTAAGCTGAAAGTAGTCAGGGCGCCACGGGTCATTAAGAGCTCTTTGCCGGTGGTGATGACATCTAGAATCTTGCTTGGATCGTTATCTAGATCAATCATGTAGCCAGCCTCGCGGGCTTCTTGCGTGCCAGAAGACATAACTAGACCGACATCAGATTGAGCAAGCGCTGGGGCATCGTTGGTACCGTCGCCGGTCATGGCAACCAAATGGCCTTGATGCTGTGCTCTTTTGATCTCGAGGAGCTTGGTTTCAGGGGTTGCTTCTGCCATGAAATCACTGATGCCGACTTCTGCCGTGATGGCAGCAGCTGTTAGAGGGTTGTCGCCGGTCATCATGACGGTTTTGATGCCCATTTGATAGAGCTTTGAAAAACGCTCTTTGAGGCCCGTTTTGATGATGTCTTTTAAATAAATAATGCCCATGACCTCGTTGTTTTTGATCACAGCCAGAGGTGTGCCTCCTTGTTGGCAAACATTGGTGATGCATTGTTCTAGCTCTTGTGGGAATTGATCTTTTTTAGTTTGAGCTTTGATGGCATCAACCGCGCCTTTTCGGATGCAGTTTCCTGGGAAGTCGATGCCGCTGACACGTGTGCTGGCTGAAAAGGCCACAAATCGGGCATCCACTATCGATTGCGAGTTTTCATCAAATTGATAATGCTCTTTGGCGAGCGCCATAATGGACCGGCCTTCAGCGGTTTCATCTGCTAAAGAGGCCAGAAAGGCAGCGTGTGCGAGTTCTTTTGTGCTATGTGGCTTGCAGGGGATAAACTCGGCTGCCATGCGATTGCCAAGAGTAATAGTCCCTGTTTTATCGAACAAGAGAATACTGGTGTTACCAGCTGTTTCGATGGCTTGGCCATTTTTGGCGACCACGTTGAATTGTAAAAGCCGGTCCATGCCAGCAATCCGAATCGCGATAAGCAAGCTGCCAATGGTGGTGGGGATTAAGCAAATCCAAAGGGCTACCAAGCTTATAATCGAAATTTTTAGGCCAATGTATTGAGCAAAAACATAGATGCTGAACACAGAGACAATCAAAACCACTGTTAGTGCAATAAGCAACATGCTGAGCGCTTGCTCGTTAGGTGTTTTATGTCGCTTGGTGCTTTCGATGAGGCTAATCATTCGGTTTAGAAATGATTGCCCGGATTCAAAAGTAACCCGAATCAGCAAGCGGTCGCTGAGGACTCTTGTGCCCCCGGTAACGCTGCTTCTATCCTCTCCGCTCTCGCGAATTACAGGCGCAGACTCACCTGTGATGGCTGATTCGTCTACACTGGCTATTCCCTCAACGACATCGCCATCTGCGGGGATATAATCACCTGCTTCACAAACAACGATATCTCCTACATTGAGGGCATTTGCAGGGACGTGCTCTTCACGATTATTGACAAACCTACGAGCTACCACGGAAATTTTACTTCGACGTAAGGATTCAACTTGTGCTTTGCCTAAACACGTCGCCAAACTTTCTGCTAAATTAGCAAAAAAGACCGTAATCCATAGCCAAAGAACAACTTGTAGCTCAAAAACTGAAAAGTGCCATGCAAGCGATGCGGTTGCAATTAAGGCTCCCAGCCACGTGCATAGAATAACCGGGTTATTGGTTAGTCGTAAGGGGTTTAGTGCGAGCAAGGCCTCAAAAGTTGCCTTGCGAAGTAAAGAAGCATTTAAAACAGAAACTTTTGATTTCATGACAACTTCTCCAGCAGGCTGGCGTATTCATTTAAGGGGCCGAGCAGTAGGCTTGGCAGAAAAGTCAGGCCATTAATCATTAAGATCACGAAAGTTAAAAGAAGTCCAAACAGCGGTGTGCTGACTTCGAAAATAGATTCGATTCGTTTTTTGCTAGATAAAATTCCAGCGAGTATTAGAACGGGGATTAGGGTGCTTAATCTGCCTACCCACATGGCAACCCCAAACATAATATTGTCACTGCTTGAATCAAATTTAAAACCTGAAAGAGCGCTTCCGTTGGTCCCAACATTGGAGGCAAAGTTGTATAAAATCTCAAAAAGCGTTTTGTCTGTACTGCCAACCCAACAAGTGTAGGCAGAGCCGAGCAGGGTCACGCAGGAAGGCAGCATGAGCGCGAATAAGATCCATTTGAGTTCAGCAGATTGAATCTTTTTGCCCAGATACTCAGGGTCGCGCCCAATCATGAGGCCAGCGATAAAAACGGTGAGCATGGAAAATAAGAGCAAGCCATAAAGCCCCGTTCCGGAACCTCCAAAAATAATTTCTCCGAGCATCATTTGAAACATCATCACGGCTGATGAAAGAGGCGAGAGACTTTCGGGAGCAATATTCATGGTGCCGTTGGCCGTTGCGGTGGCTGCATGAGCAATAAGAAGGCTTCCAAGATTGCCGAAACGGATTTCTTGCCCCTCTAAACTGTTGAGTTGCTGCGTGCCTAAAAAGCTAATGGCGAAAAAGGCGATAAAGAAGCAGAGCATGACGCTAAACAATACCCACCCGACCTTTTTGGAGCCGATTTGGATGCCATAATAATGAGCCAAACTAGCCGGTATCAGCATCACTGAGAAAGCTAAAACCCAGTTTGTAAGCCCGGTAGGGTTAGCAAAAGGGTGAGCCAGGTTTTGGCTGAAAAAGCCGGCACCATTACCGCCAAGGGCTGCGATGGCTGTTTGAGAAGCAGCAGGCCCCATGGGTAAAATCTGTTTGGCGCCCTCTAGTGTGCTGATTTCTAAAGTGGAGGCCAGATTTTGGATACTGCCTTGGCTCACTAAAAATAGGGCTAAGAGGAGCGATAGTGGCAAAAGAATAAAGACAATCATGCGAAAAAAGTCGACCCAGAAATTGCCGATTGTTTCAGAGTCTGTTTGAAAAATACCTCTTGTGAGTGCGAGTAGAGCAGCCGTGCCCACAGCTGGTGCCATAAAGTTTTGAGTGGTGATGGCAATCATTTGAGAAAAGTGGCTTAAGTGGCTTTCTCCTGGGATGTTTTGCCAGGCTGTGTTTGTGATAAAGCTAGTTGCTAGGTTAAAGGCCAGATCGAGCGAGATCGGCGCTTTTGAATTGAGCAAAAATATGGCCATCATAAAAATCAGGCTCATCAACTGGATACTTAAAAGCGCTTTTAGATACTGCTTCCAGCTCATGGGAGCTGTCGATAACTGACTAATGCGATAAAGCCTGGCTTCAGCGGGGCCAATGGATCGATTGAAAGAAAAGTGCATGTAAGCCCCAAGGAGTGGGCTTGAAGTTGCAAGCAGCCCAATGAAGCCAGCGCCTAGATAAAAGTCATAAAGATGCATCGTTATCTAAACGAATTGGGTGAGGCGAAAAGTCCCGCTCTTGTCGCCCCGGCCTTGAGCCGGGGTCCAGCCCGGGATGACAGAATGTTGCCATTTCACCTACGAAGACTTGCGTTGTGTTAGCATTAAATAATGGTTGCAAACCTGGCCAATAGTTTAGAAATAAATCTTCGGTTTCTAAACCCTAATGACAGTCCTAAGGTTCGAGAATGGTTGCTTGATCCATATGTTTTAGATATGACTTTTGTTATTCCAGGACCAGAGCGCCAGAACCTGCTGCCTTTTGATGACAAGGTAATGGCCCAATATATAAATGCTCTTTTAGATGATAAATCACGTAGAACTTTTGCGATTGAAGCAAACGGGGAGCATGTTGGAAACGTTGGTCTCAAAGAGATTAATTTAGAGGGACACCGGGCTGAGCTATTTATTGAAATAGGCGAATCAGAATATCGGGGCCGTGGTGTTGGTAAAGCGGCCATGATTCTTTTGCTTGATTATGTGTTTGATAAAATGGCCTTAGATGAACTTTGTTTAGAGGTTCTCGAATTTAATGAACCTGCTTTAAGGCTTTATAAAATGCTAGGTTTTGAAACCAAGCATCGTTCCGGCTGGCACTATGATAAGCATGGCCGCTACTGGCAAGTTTGGTGGATGTGTTTGCCGAAAGCACATTGGTTTGATGTGCGTGAGGGGTATTTGTTGCCGGAAAATCTAAGCCTGAGAGGTCTTTAAATTTCGGTGAAAATATCCGCCGTTTGTCCGATAGACATTCTCAAAGCACCTGTTTTAGACTCATAACCTGCACGCAATTCGGCGTGCTCTAAAATTTGCAAAGCCGCAGCCCCCTCGTTGTCGAAAATCTGGGGGCAGCGGCAGCCTAACGAGGCTGAGAACTCTTTAAACTCTCGGCCTCTAACCGTCAATGCGAATTGACAGGAGAGACGTATGTCTAAAGTTGAATTATCAGTCAGAGCGAAGAAAGTATTGGAGTGGGTATATTGTCATCCCGCACTTGATGCGGGATCCAGCAAATGGCGCAACAATACTGGATCCCAGCTCGGAGGCCGGGATGACA
>JAESQZ010000018.1 GCA_016764955.1 Deltaproteobacteria bacterium
CATCGGCATGCCAACTTTAGTAGCTAATTATCTAAAAGACAGACCAATCATGATCCATTCTGAAAACGGTCTCTTGGGCATGGGGCCTTTTCCTGTCGCGGGAAGTGAAGATCCGCAAGTTATCAATGCCGGCAAACAGACTGTTACTATCCTGCCAGGCGGCAGTGTTTTTGACTCAACATTAAGCTTTGCGATGATCAGGGGAGGGCACGTCGACATCGCTATCCTAGGCGCTATGCAAGTTTCCAAACAGGGCGATTTAGCAAATTGGTCTGTACCCGGCAAAAAAATAACCGGCATGGGTGGAGCCATGGACTTAGTATCTGGCAGCAAGCGCGTCATCGTTATGATGACCGAATTTGATAAAAACAATCAGCCTAAACTTGTCGACAAGTGCACTTTGCCATTAACTGGCGTCGGCTGCGTCGATTTAATTATTACTGATCAAGGGATTTATCGACGTGGGTTTGAATTAGTTAAGAAAGCAACCTGACCTCATATTGTCATACCAGCGAAGGCTGGTATCCACATAAACCTTGGCGCCACTGGACTGGATGCCAGCCTTCGCTGGCATGACAACTACTTCTCAAGCAGTACCTAATAGACCGGCAAACCAAGTGATTCACATTTTTTTTCACGATGCGAACGCGCTCCAATAGGGTTTTTTTCACAGGGGATCTCTTTAAGACGGCTTTTTAAAAGATCTCTATAGATTTCAAAAAGCTCACAAACATCACTTTGAAAGAAAAACTGAGCACCTGGCTTCATGCAAGCAACTAATATTTCCAAAAATTGATTATTGAGAATACGCCTTTTATGATGTCTACGCTTCCACCAAGGGTCGGGAAAATTTAAAAAAATAGCATCCAAGCTTTCTGGGCTAAATAACTTAGGCACTACTTCCCAGGCATCACCATGAATGGGAGTTACGTTATAAATACTCTCCCGAATCTGCTTTTTGAAAGCTTGGCTTACCCATCTGGCTTTATATTCAATACCAACTATTTGGTGCTCGGGGACAACAGCAGCGCGCTCAAATAAAAAATGGGCTCTTCCCATTCCAATTTCTAGTTCAATAGGGGTATTTGCGTTCATACAGGTCTTATGCCATAAAACACGCATGAGCACTTTACAAGAACGGATCGGAAACGACTGGAAAGAGGCCATGAAAGCCAGAGACCCAAAAAAGAATATTTTGGCTCTTATAAAAACAGAATTCAAAAACAAAGCGATTGCAAACCGTGAAGGTGGCACTTCAAGCACTGACTTAAACGACAGTGCCGCTTTAGACGTCTTGAATAAAATGGCTAAACAAAGGCGTGAGTCAATCGAATCTTTTAAAGCAGGAAACAGACCTGATTTAGCCGAAAAAGAGGCTTCAGAGCTAGCTCATATTGAAACCTATTTACCTAAAGCACTCAGCGACGCAGAGCTTGAACGGCTTGTCGCGCAAGAAGCAGGTGCGTTGGATGTTCAAGGACCTAAAGATATGGGACGTCTCATGAAAGCTGTTTTAAGCAAAGCAGCAGGTAGAGCAGATGGCGGCCGAGTGCAGAATTTTGTTAAAAAGCAACTACAGTGAAATTAGAAGAAGCCATACAGGAAATAAAAAGACAGACTGACTTAGCCCAAATAATAGGCCTGACCGTCAAACTTAAGAAACAAGGTAATCACTACCTAGGTCTTTGTCCTTTTCATTCTGAAAAAACACCGTCTTTCAACGTCCGGCCAGACAAAGGCTACTTTAAGTGCTTTGGCTGTGGTGCTGGTGGGGATGTTTTTGAATTTTTGCAAAAAACAACCGGCCAACTCTTTATAGATATCGTAAAAAGTTTAGCTGCCGAGCAGCAAATCAAAATCGACTCCAATTTTAGACCCAGGCCAGTCAACTCTGCAGTCTCCAAATCTCTTACTCAGCAACAAGAATCTTATAAAAATCAGCTGGTTGGGAAACCTTTGGAGTATTTAGTTCAACAGCGCGCATACCCAAAAGAGTTCCTCGAAAAATTGGGCCTTGGTTTTGCTGGCATCCAATCCGGGCTTTTCAGCCAAAGAATCACCATTCCCATTCGCAATACTCGAGGGCAGGTTGTTGGCTTTGGAGCCCGTATCTGGAACGAGTCTCAAGCTGGAAAACCGAAATACATCAATAGCCCTGCTAGCGAAATTTATGACAAAAGCCGAACGCTCTATGGCCTCTACGAATCTTTGCCCTTAATTAAAAAGCAAAAAAGGGTCGTACTGGTGGAGGGTTATTTTGATGTCATGGCACTCTTGGTCAATGATATCCCAGCTGCTGCCCCCTGCGGCACGAGCTTAACAGAGTCTCATATAGACTTACTCAAGAAGTACACCAATCGAGTGCTTCTTTGTTTTGACCAAGATCAAGCCGGCAAATCTGCCCATGAAAAGGCCCTTATTCTTTTTCTAACTAAGGGATTCAGAGTCGAAACTGTTGAACTTAAAGACAAAGATCCAGATGCTCTATGGCAAAAAGGTGAAAAAGAAGCCCTTAAACGCCTCTTTGATAAACCCAAAGATGCCATCGAAATTTCTATCCAAAATGCTTTTGAGAGCAGCTTAGGGGGCATGCAAAAGCGAATAACTGCTATCCAAAGCCTGCTTCCAACCCTAGCTGCCTCACCTGAACCGCTTGTCAATCGCCAATATATCCGACTTGCCGCTCAGGTTTTTAATGAGGATGAGTCTTTGCTGCTTAAATCAGTCCGTAATTACCGACCAGGCAGCATTGAAATCACAAGGCCAGAGCTCCTTGAGAAAGAAAACCCTATACTGTGGTCCGATTCTGAAAAGCTTCTTCTTAGAACACTGCTAGCCCATCCAGCTATTTTGCAAAATAAAGCCATTATTTTGGAAACAGGCTTAAACTCTCAGCTAACACTATTCGTTTCCAACTTATTAGATCTTCTTGAGCGCGAACCAAATCTTCAACAACTTGGCCAAAACGAACTCAAAGAACTAACAGATAACACAGAACCCTCTTTTATTAGACACTTAAGCGAGATATCGCAGAATTCACCTGAAATAAGTTTTGAGCAAAGCAACCTAATTATTGATGGCTGGCTAAAGCAAATAGAAAGGAAAAAACTTCAAGCGAAGCTGCAGGAAGAACAGAAAGAGCTACTTAAAGCAACCCAAGAAGGTG
Organism: Deltaproteobacteria bacterium; assembly: GCA_016764955.1. Classification (GTDB taxonomy): domain Bacteria; phylum Myxococcota; class UBA727; order UBA727; family JABDBI01; genus NORP243. Next base: position 3,167 of record JAESQZ010000018.1, read on the forward strand.
ATTTAGAACGAATCCATAGGTCCTTGCAAAATCAAAGCGGTGCTTTAAAAAAGGGATGGGCTTGAAGACTTCGATAGATCAGCTATGGAACGTTTTCTTTCTAAAGAACACCCAATCACCTTGAAGGCTTCACTATGACACGTATGACTAGTAAAAATCAATCCAAAATTGATCTGGCCTACGAATCAGATCAAGATAACGAAAAGGCAAAACCAGATTCTAAAATTAAACCACAGCCAAGAAAACTTCATGAGCGTAAAGAAGTCACCAAGCTAATCTTAAAAGGAAGAGATTGCGGATCACTTAGCATCGATGAAATTAATGATGCTTTGGCTCCCAGCGTATCTAAAATGGCTGATCTTGAAAATTTGATTGCCATCTTACTAGAAGCTGAAATCGAATTAACAGATGATGGTGGCCGCCCCGCTGAATCTACCACCCGGGATGAAGGAGAAGAACTCACATCTGAGGCTGAAGTAGAGACCACGCCGCCTGAGACTGGAGAGTTCACCAAAGGCAGCGACCCTGTCAGGCTCTACCTCCGTAAGATGGGTTCTGTTCACTTGCTTACTCGAGAGGGTGAAGTTGAGATCTCCAAGCACATCGAAGAAGGCGAAAACGAAGTTTTAAGCGCTGTTCTCAATACACCTATCTGCCTAGTTGAAATTCTAGAACTTGGTGACCGGCTCAAAAAAGGCAAAATTCGCGTTAAAGAAATCGTCAAAGAAAATGAACCTGGCGAAGATGGACAAACCATTGAGTTTGATGAACCTAGAATTACAGAGCGGGCTCTCAAGATCGTTTCAGAACTAGCACAGTATCGAAAAAAACCTTCTCCTATTAACCCACCCAGAGTGGTTGAGCTGCTCAGAGAGCTCAAGATAAACAAGCGTCAAATCGATCGTATTGTTCAACGTATTAAAATACTTGTTCGCCGAGTTAATAAAGTTGAATTTGAGCTTTCAAATATCGAACGCAGGGTTAGCAAACCATCACATATGGTCCTATCTCAAATTCGAGCTTGCAATGGCGAAGAAAATAAAATGCAGGCTTTAGCAAAAAAATGGTTTCTAGCGCCCGAGACGCTTCAAGAATGGTACCGAACCATTGTCATGGGCGTACATCGCATTAAGCGAGTTCAAGAGGAATCACTTGTTGATGTAGAAGTTTTGCGAAACTCTTATCGATTAATCCAAAAAGGTGAGCGGAAAGCCAATCGTGCCAAAGAGCAATTAGTCGAAGCTAACTTGCGTTTAGTAGTATCCATCGCTAAAAAATATACCAATAGGGGTCTGCAATTTTTAGATTTGATTCAAGAAGGCAATAACGGCCTCATGAAAGCCGTAGACAAGTTTGAATATAAGCGCGGCTATAAATTCTCGACTTATGCAACTTGGTGGATTCGTCAGGCAATTACGCGCGCCATCGCCGATCAGGCTCGTACCATTCGAATCCCGGTCCATATGATCGAAACGATTAATAAATTGGTGCGCACCAGCCGTTACTTGGTTCAAGAGCTGGGTCGAGAGCCAACTCCGGAAGAGATTGCTGAAAAAATGGAAATGCCTGTCGACAAAGTTCGAAAAGTGTTGAAGATCGCCAAAGAGCCCATCTCGCTTGAAACACCGATTGGTGACGAAGATGATGGTGGCAGCTCACTCGGTGACTTTATCGAAGACAAGTCAGCCATTAACCCTTCTAACGCTGTGATGCTTATGAATCTAAGCGAACAAACACGCAAAGTTCTGGCTACTTTGACTCCTCGTGAAGAAAAAGTGCTTCGCATGCGATTTGGAATCGGGGAACGTTCTGATCACACTCTTGAGGAAGTCGGGCAAGACTTCGAAGTAACTCGTGAGCGTATTCGTCAAATTGAAGCCAAAGCGCTCCGAAAGCTTAGGCATCCTTCGCGGTCTAAAAAGCTGTTCGCCTTCTCGGATCCAACTGAGCAGCAAAATCAGACTAAAAACCAGCAGTAAATGGAGAGGCGCTTGATTATTTTCTTCGGCGGCGAATCCCCAGAACGTCTCGTTTCTGTAGCCACTGCTCAAAATATCAGCCAAGCAGTTCCTGAGGCAGATTGTTACTTTTGGGCACAAGATAATTCTGTCTTTAAAGTTAAGCGCGAAGCACTTTTGGTGCATGAAAATCCTTTTAAATCTGAATTTAAGCCTTCAGCTTCTCCAGTCGCCGAAAGCCCAAAGCGCTTTTTTGAGCAGGTTCGAGAAGATAAACCCACTTTTATTTTAGGCACTCACGGTGGAAAAGGTGAAGATGGAACTCTTCAAGATTGGCTAGAGTCTTATAACCTTGCCCACACTGGACCAGATTCGACAGCTTGCCGTCTAGCGATAAACAAAACAGCCGGGAAGGAACTTGTCGCTAAACATGGAGTCCGTGTACTGCCATCTATCTTATTACAGCATGACAAAACTGTAGAGACTTTAAATCAATGCTTAGAGGCTCACCAGAAGTTAATTCTGAAGCCAAATTTCGGTGGTTCTAGCATCGGTCTA
>JAESQZ010000162.1 GCA_016764955.1 Deltaproteobacteria bacterium
AATGTATCGTCGGCATTAACCCAGCCCTGTCGGGCTGGGCTGTGGCACCTTGGCCCACATCCGTGGGCGAAAACGAATCAACCACGATGATATTCTGCGATCAAAGTCAATAAAAAGATGTGATCAATCATGAGGCCTTCGCTAGAATGACAACAAATCGGGCGCGTCACCGATATAATTCAGCATGCGTTACTTAATTATCTTAGCCTGCTTATCAAGTACCCTTCACGCCCATATTCGAACTTGCAAAGAAGCCGACGAATTGCGGCCTACAGGGTTTATTACAAAATGGAGTGAGCACAAAGATCGCGATATGTTGCGCAAACAAGCAGAAGCCGCAGCCATGTTCTATTGTGCAGTCTACCCAAATTGGGACTGCCAAGGTTCAAAAAATTCATTCGCTGAATGGTCTGACCAGGAGCTAAACGAATATGGTGAAGGCATTGTCATGCAATATTTAGGTGACACAGAAACCTTGGTTCAATTTGGTTTTGGGGGTGGCAATTATTTCGAAGTTATCTTCGAGCGTGATTCTCATCGACTATCTACGAGAGTTTATTACTGGGATGGCCTCTGCGACATCCTAAAAGATCAAGCTTCAAAACATACTAGTCACCTGCCTGGGCCCGGGTATTACTCAAAGGATTAATCTATGCGCTTTTTAATTTTATTAACCTGCCTCTCAACTGCCCTTCATGCTGATATTAAGACTTGCAGCGAGGCAAACGCACTCAAAAGCGGCAATTGGATCGTCGACTGGACCAAGCATTCTGACCACCAATTCTTGCGCAAACAAGCCGAGGCAGCGGCGATTGTACTCAAGCTCGCTCGGCCAAACTGGGCACAGATTCCATCAATCCAGACAATTAACAACATGTCTGACCGTGAGCTAAACGACTTGGGAGAAAACATTGAAATGCAATATTTAGGGGATGCAGACATCTTGGTTCGGTTTGGTTTCAAAGGGGGCAAGTATTTTGAAGTCATATTTGGACGTGACTCGAACAAACTGTCGACGAGAGTCTATTACCAAGACGGCCTGTGCTTTATTATGAATGATTTTGCCACTCAGTATACTGGCCACTTGCCCGGCCCTGGGTATTATTCTGAGTGGTAATGAAAGCTAGGCACCAGCTCCGCATTGTCATGCCAGCGGAGGCTGGCATCCAGTTTTAGCTGGCGATATATTCTGGATACCAGCCTTCGCTGGTATGACAGATTGTGCTATGCGACGCCCATGACTCGTTTAAGCGTTAATATCAATAAAATTGCCACCCTTCGAAATGCGCGCGGCACTAATTTACCCAATTTGCTCCAAGTAGCAAAAGATATCGAAAAATTTGGCGCCCAGGGAATTACCGTTCACCCCAGGCCCGACGAGCGTCATATTAAGCAGCAAGATGTCTATGACTTAAACTCCGAAATCAAAGTTGAGTTTAATATCGAGGGCTATCCAAACCAAGATTATTTAAACTTAATCCAAAATATCAGGCCAGCTCAGGCAACCCTAGTACCCGACCCGCCTGATGTGCTGACTTCTAATGCAGGCTGGAAGATTTTGGAAAACCAGACGCAGCTCAAGACTGTGATCAAAGCGTTAAAACTAAGCGGTACGCGTGTCTCACTTTTTTTAGATCCCTTTGAATATCAAGAATCTTCTTTGCAAGAAATAGTTGATACTGGAGCCGATCGAATTGAGCTTTATACAGAACGTTATGCGCGCTGCGTAATAGTTCACGGGGGTGTAAATGGCGTAGAAACGCGATCTGTTGTCACCCCGGGCTTGACCCGGGGTCCAGCGAAATCGCATGGGAACTGGATCCCGGGTCAAGCCCGGGATGACAGCCAAAACAGCGACCGTTCTAAAAACCCGACCAAGCGCCATTTGTACCCCCGTGAACGGTTGAAAGACGAAGTCTTGGGTGTTTATGCTCGTGTAGCCCACCAGGCCGTCAAAGCCGGCCTAAAAGTCAATGCTGGCCATGATTTAAACCTCAATAATCTAAAATATTTTATTGAAGAGATAGGCTGCATCTCAGAAGTATCCATCGGGCACGCCTTGATTTGCGACGCTTTGTATTTTGGACTTGAGAAAACAGTGCAATATTATTTAAACTGTTTAAATGGAGTTAGTGGCACATCGGGGGGCTAACTGGCACTTCCCAGAAAATAGCCTTCCAGCCTTTAGGCGAGCTTTGCAAGACGGCGCAAACATCCTTGAAATGGATGTCCAGTGCACAAAAGACAACCAAGTAGTGGTCTGTCACGATGACATTTGGCGTGGTAAAAAAATTGCTAAAACAGCCTATGAGGCACTTGAAAAAGGCCTGCCACTTTTAAAAGAGGTTATCGAAGCGTTCCCCAATTCTAAGTTAAACGTCGATATCAAGGCACCAGATATCCGAGCAGTTTATTTGACCGTTGATATCATTCGAAATGCTCATGCTGAAAATAGGGTCTGCTTAGCCAGCTTTCACTGGGAAGTTCACCGATGGCTTAAAGACATTCAATACGAAGGTGAGCGTGGTTTAAGCTGGCAGCAGATTATCATGATTTTCTTTCTGCCACGCTTTACACTGGAAACGATAAACTGGCATAAACGGCGCGTACAAGTCCCCTTAGGTTATGGCCTTATCCGTTTTGACAGTGCCTATTTTATTAAAAAGTGCCACCAACTCAGGCTACCAGTCGATTATTGGGTCATCAACAATCTTGAGATTGCACAAAAACTCAAAAAACTTAGCGCAGATCGAATTATGACGGATGACCCTGCTACTTTAGCGCCACTAGGCTCTGCTTAAGCGTGTATTTGGGCTTATATCCAATCTCAGCCTCAGCCCGCCTGCCATTAACAAGGCAAGTATATTTCAAGTGATCGAGCTCACCTGGTGGGTAAGATGAAAATCCAAACCTAAAGCCACATTTCAAGAAAGCCCTAATCGTAAACTCAGGCAGTGGAACACTCTGCGCTTTTAAAGCTTTAATCAATCTTGACAAAGGCGCCTGAGTCTCTCCGGTAATATTGAATATCCCACGAACTTGGCTTTGAAGCGCCAGCTGAACGGCATCAGCGACGTCTTGAGCATGCACCAATTGAATCATGGGATCATAGCCCAGCAAAGTGGGAACTGGATTCAGCCTAAAATATTGGCTAGGAGCATTCTTAAGACTTGAGCCAATCATATGAACAGGTCTTAAAATCACCGTATCAATATTGGGCATCTTCCAAAAAAAAGACTGGATCATCATATCCAAGCCAACCAAATCTCTAATTTCCGGGCTTCTATCAGCGCCATGCAAAACAGCTTCTTCAGAAAGAAACCCAGATGACCGAGCAGAAGGCCCGTATAAATTAGCCGAAGACAAAAAGATGAATTTTCGAACCTTAAGTTCTTCTGCTAGTCGTAATAATTGCGTCGTGGTTTCCAAGTTAAAGTGATAAGCGTCCGGCCCTTCTATGTGCTTTAAAGGATTTCTGATCACCCCAATGTGAATAATGGCCTCAGGTGCCCTTTTCTTCAAAGTTGAAAAAGCAGATTTTCGCCGAAGATCTAGGGGCAGCTGCTCTATTTTAGCAAGACTTTTAGGAAGCTTACGTTTATCAACACCAATAACCTCACAAGTATCCATTAAGCGCTCGGCAACGAGTTGCCCAAAAGCACCACTAACACCTGTGATCAGGACACGCTCTTTTCGCGATTGACTCATCTTTTTTCTCCGGAACTGGATCAAAGCCACCTTCACTAAATGGCTGGCACTTCAGCAAACGTTTCAAAGTCAAGTAACACGCGAAAAATGCATTATGTTTCACAAAAGCCTGGCGCGCATACTCCGAGCAACTTGGCTCAAAGCGGCAGCATGGCCCTATCCAAGGGCTGATCAAACGCTGATAAATTAGTATCGGCCAGGTAAAAATTGACATCTCACCCCTAAAATCCCCCCTTGCCCCCTTTTGCAAAGGGGGGATTTCTGGCATTTTATATGTGATGTCTCAATTTTTGAACCAAAATCCCCGTACGCATACCTGCCATGATCTTAATATTCAAAACCTAGGCCAAAAAGTAGTCCTAATGGGCTGGGTGCAATCCCTGCGAGACCATGGCGGCAGACGTTTCATCGATTTAAGAGATCGCTATGGCATCACCCAGGTTGTCTTTAAACCTGAAACAAACGCCAAACTACATGCTCGCTCACATGAGCTCAGAAGCGAATGGTGCATCGGAATCAAAGGCTTGGTCGAAGACCGAAAATCGAACGGCGGTTCTCCAAATCCCCGCCTCAAAACTGGCGAAATTGAGATAGACGTTCAAGAATTAGAAATCTTTAACCGATCTCAAACACCGCCTTTTTTAATCGAAAATCAAATCGACACCCATGAGGATAAACGCTTAGCACATCGCGTCATGGACTTAAGGCGCCCTGAAATGCAAGCTAATTTCAAGCTTAGGCACCAAGTCATGCAGGCTACGCGCCGCTATCTTGATAAAGACCAATTCTTAGAGTTAGAAACCCCTGCCCTGGTGAAATACACCCCAGGTGGCGCTCGAAATTTTATCGTCCCAAGCCGGCTTCAACCCAAATCTTTCTTTGCGCTCGCTGAAAGCCCCCAAATCTTCAAGCAGCTCTTTATGGTTGCTGGCATGGATCGCTACTTCCAAATTGTTAAGTGCTTTCGTGATGAAGACTTACGAGGTGACAGGCAGCCTGAGTTCACCCAAATCGATATTGAAATGAGCTTTATCAACGAAGAAGATATTTACAAGATGACCGAAGGCTTAGTTAAAAGCATTTTTGATTCTGTCTTAAACGTCAAACTTGCCTCATCTTTTAAACGCATAACACACACAGAAGCCATGAGTCGTTATGGCAGTGATAAGCCCGACACACGCTTTGGCCTAGAACACACAGATTTAACGCCTGTCTTAAAAGACCTAAACGGCGGTGGCGTCACACTGTTTGAGCAAACTCTATCTAAAGGCGGCATGATCAAAGCCATGTGCATCCCCAAAGCTCATGAGCTTTCCCGTACAGAGGTTTCTAAACTTGAAGATTTGGTCAAATCAATGGGTGGTTTGGGGCTCGGCCGTGCCAAAGCTGCCGAAAATGGCTCCGCTTGGACGCAATCACCCTTCGCCAAACAAATCACCCCTGAAGCTCTCAAGGCCATTAATCAAGCTTGCAAAGCCAACGATGGAGATTTAATTTTGTTCCAAATGGGCAAGCCTAAGCTCGTCAACATGGTTCTTGCAGGTCTCAGAACTCGCCTAGCAGAACGCTTTAAGCTGATCCCCAAAAACACCTGGGATGTTTTATGGATAACTGACTTCCCACTATTTGAGCATGACGAAGACACCAATACTTACATCGCTGCTCATCATCCTTTTACGTCACCAAGGCCTGAAGACATAGAACGACTCAAGAGCAACCCTGGAGCCTGCAAGTCTAGAGCTTATGACTTGGTGATTAACGGCAACGAAGTAGGTGGCGGCTCAATTCGAAATTATGACCCAGAAGTTCAAGCCAAAGTTTTCGAAGCCTTAGGAGTTTCTGCTGAAGAGCAAGAAAGCAAATTTGGATTTTTACTCGAAGCCCTGCGCTTTGGAGCCCCGCCTCACGGCGGCATCGCTTTCGGTTTAGATAGGCTTTGTATGATCATGGCCGGCGCCTCGAGCATTCGCGATGTGATCGCCTTCCCAAAAAGCCAACGTGGCACAGATTTGTTCACAGGCGCACCTACGCCGATCGATAATAAGCAGTTGTTGGAATTGGGTTTGACGTTTAGGATTTGAGAATGACCGAATTTTTATTAGACCCTAACACCTACCTAAGTCTCATTACTTTAACAGCCTTAGAAATCATCTTAGGGATCGATAATATTTTATTTATTAGTATTGTCTGTTCTAAACTCCCAGCTCATCAACAAGAAACAGCTCGTAAATTAGGCCTTTCTTTGGCACTATTTGGTCGCTTGGCCTTATTATTTTCACTATCTTGGCTGCTTTCTTTAAATAAGCCCTTGTTTCAAGTTTTGGACCATTGGTTCAGCGGGCGAGACTTGGTGCTTGGCATCGGTGGACTCTTTTTGCTTTACAAAGCAACCCAAGAGATTTTTCAGACTGTCGAGGGCATCACAGAAGATCGAAAAGTAAAAGTCATGTCTTTTGGCTCTGCAATCGCCCAAATCTTAGTGCTCGATATTGTTTTCTCTTTGGACTCGGTTATTACAGCAATTGGATTAGCTTCTCAGATTTCAATCATGGCAATTGCTATTTTTATCTCTATTGTGATTATGGTCTTTGCATCAAGACACGTGAGTGCTTTTTTGGATAAAAATCCGTCTATGAAAGTGCTTGGGCTGTCGTTTTTGTTGTTGATATCTGTTTTGTTGTTAGCCGATTCTTTTGGGCAGCATGTATCGAGAACTTATGTATACTTTGCGCTTGGGTTTTCGGCTTTTGTGGAGTTGATGAACCTAAGGGCGCGAAACAAAGCTCAAGGATAATTTGTCATGCCAGCATAGGCATGACAATGTGAGGTTTAGCGCCCGGGGCGTTTGAGGCTCCATTCGCCTAGTTTTCGGCGGATGGTGTGCTCAGAAAGGCCGGTAATCACCGCAAGCTCTTTATTACTCATTTTTTTGTAATTCTTCTTGATGTAAGCATTTGGATTATCAGACTTTTTAAGCTTTTTGGCTGGTTTTTTAGCTGGGGTTTTCTTAGCTGGCGATTTTTTGGCAGCTGGCTTTTTCTTAGGAGCAGCTTTCTTCGTAGCCGCTTTTTTCTTAGGCGCAGCCTTTTTAGTGGCTGGCTTCTTTTTAGCAGCTGCTTTTTTCTTAGGCGCAGCCTTTTTGGCGGCTGGCTTCTTTTTAGCAACTGGTTTCTTTTTGGCCACAGGCTTTTTGGCAGCCGGCTTCTTCTTGGCTGCTGGCTTTTTGGCAGCTGGCTTCTTCTTAGCTGACTTTTTGGTAGGCTTAGGAGGCATTTTTGTCAGAGCTTCTACAATTTGAACGCCCATGCCACTCAAAACTGCCTCACCACCCGACACATAAACTAAGCGAACTTCTTCTTGACTCGATTTACTAACGCGAGCAAAGCGATTGTTAACCCCATCAAAAACAAGTTTGCCTTCTGAGTACTTATCCCGTGAATCAAGCGGCTTATTTTTGTCAGTTTTCTTCACGGTTGCCACGGCCTTTTCGATCATACCGCGACGCCAAGCAAGTGCCCCATCAGCAACTTCATCGACCTCCTCATTATCACCGCTGGTATTTGCCTCGTCGTCAAATTCATTCACGGTGTCATGAAGATGTTCCAATTCTTCAAGCTGCTTGCTGTTTAAAATCATAATGTTTTCTTATAGCTTAAAACCAAGTCACATGCTAGTGGCCCATGAATAGGAGTTCAAACATGACGAATAAACGTTTCAAAAAAGTATGCGTCATTGGTGCCGGAGTCATGGGTTCCGGTATTGCAGCCCAGCTAGCCAACGCGCAAGTCCCTTGTTTGTTATTAGATATCAAGGACTTCGCTCCAACAGGCCTTCAAAAATCCCTTAAACTCAAACCTGCCCCGTTTTTTAGCCCCAAACATGCTGAGTTTATTGAAACTGGCAGTCTAGATACTGATTTGAACCGTGTTCAAGAATGCGATTTGGTAATCGAAGCCATTATCGAAAATATTGACATCAAAAAAGAGCTCTTTGCTAAGCTCGAAAAAACTCTTAAGCCCGGCACTGTCGTAGCCTCTAACAGCTCTGGCTTAAGCCTAGCAAGCATGACTGAGGAGTGCTCGCAAGAATTTAAAAGTCACTTTTTGCTCACGCACTTTTTCAACCCTGTTCGCTATTTGCCACTTTTAGAGATTGTCACCCTCCCGGAAACCAAAAAAGAAGTCGTGAATCAAGTCGCTTGGTTTGGCGAAAATGTCCTGGGCAAAGGCATCGTTTTTGCTAAGGACACCCCTAACTTTGTTGCGAACCGAATCGGGATGTTTGGCATGATGGAAAGCCTCAAACTCATGAAGGAAGGCAACTACACAGTCAGCGAAGTAGATGCTGTTTTTGGCCCAGCCATGGGAAGGCCCAAAAGCGCGCTCTTTAGAACCATGGACGTCGTTGGCTTAGATACTTTTATTCATGTCGCAGAAAATTACTTAGATGGCTTCGCCGTTCCTGAGTATCTCAAAAAAATGGTTTCTAACGGATGGCTTGGGCAAAAAAGCGGCCAAGGCTTTTACAAAAAAGAAGGCAAAGAGATTCTTGCGCTTGACTTAAAAGACATGACCTACAAACCCAAAGAAAAAGTTCGCTTTGATTCTTTAGGTGCCGTACGCAATCTGGGTAGCGTTGGTGAAAAAATTAAGCATATGGTCAACGCAGATGACCGAGCAGGACAGCTTGCTTGGAGTCTCACTTCTGCCCTATGCGTCTACAGTGCAAATAGATTACATGAAATCGCTGACGATATCACCCAGATGGATAACGCTCTTAAATGGGGCTTTGGATTTTCCCAAGGGCCATTTGAAACCTGGGATAGCATTGGCGTCAAAGAGTCTCTTGCTCGCATGGCCAAAGAAGACATCAAAGTGCCTACCTGGGTTGCCGAAATGGTCGAAAAGGGCCGCAACAGCTTTTATGCGATTGAAAATGGCCATAGAACCTATTGGGATTCCAAAACCAAAAGCTCGAAACCTGTTCCCGTGCAGCACTTAAGCTTTACAGTTTTGAAAGAAGATAAAAAGAACATCGTCAAAGACACAACAGCCACGACTCTAGTAGACTTGGGTGATGGCGTTTTGGCTTGTGAATTCCACACCAAGATGAACGCCATCGATAACGAAGTTCTGGGTGATATTAATACAGCGCTTGATTTATGTGAAAGCGGCCAATTTAAAGCACTCGTCTTGGCCAACGACGGTGCAGACTTCTCAGTCGGCGCCAACTTGTTGCTCATGTACATGGGCGCTATGCAACAGCAGTGGGATCAAATCGACGAAATGATCCGGCTATTTCAAAATACCGGTGTTCGCCTTAAATACTCGTCTATTCCAACAGTTGCAGCGCCATTTAATTTGACTTTTGGCGGTGGCACAGAGTTGTCAATTTGGTGTAACCAAATGTGTGCAAGCGCCGAGCTCTATATGGGCCTTGTCGAAGTAGGCGTTGGTCTTTTACCAGGTGGCGGTGGCAATATCGAGATGATGGCACGTACGCTGCAAAGTGCTGTCGACAGCCCAGATTTTGTCACAGAGCCCCTCTTGCAGCGTGTGTTCGAAACAGTCGCGATGGCCAAAGTTTCAACCAGCGCTGCTGAAGCACGCAACTTACTCTTTGTAGAACCAGCAAGCCATGTTGTTTTGAACAGACAACACTTGTTGGAGTCTGCTAAGCAAATGGCACTTGGTATGGCCAACAGCGGCTTTAGGCCACCCCTGCCGAGAACTTACAGGCTTCCAGGTGAGAGTGCTTATGCCACTTTCGATATGGTGATGCGTTCGATGCGAGATGGACATCGCATGAGTGATCACGACTTAAAAATCGGCCAAAAAATCGCGCACGTCATGACGGGAGGCGATACCAATATGCGCCAAAAAGTCAGCGAACAATATTTGCTTGATTTAGAGCGCGAAGCCTTTATGTCGCTGGTGGGTGAAGAAAAAACGATGGCCCGTATCGCCTACATGCTTGAAAACAATAAACCCTTAAGGAACTAAGCTATGAAAGATATTGCAATTCTATCCAGTGTTCGTACGCCGATGGGCAAGGGTTACAAAGGCTCTTTAAAAGATACTCGCCCAGATACTTTTGCCGCTGTCGTCGTCAAAGAGGCTGTTAAACGCGCAGGTGTTAAGCCTGAGCAAGTCGATGATTTGATTATGGGTTGCGCCATGCCTGAGGCTCAACAAGGCATGAATGTTGCTCGCACGATTGCATTGCTAGCCGGCTTACCAAACTCAACATCAGCCGCAACGATTAATCGCTTTTGCTCGAGCGGACTTCATGCAATTGCTGATATTGCCAAATCAATTGAAGTCGGCCAAGTTGAAATTGGAGACGGCGGCGGCGTTGAGTCCATGACCATGGTTCCCATGGGTGGCTTCCACCCAAGCGCTAATCCAGAGTTGATGGAGTCCCTCCCAGAAGCCTATGTACCTATGGGACTAACAGCTGACAACGTCGCCAAAAAATTTGGCATCACCCGCGAAGTCCAAGACCAGTTTGCGTTTCAAAGCCATCAAAGAGCACTCAATGCCATTCAAGCTGGGTATTTCAAAGACGAAATCGTTGGTTTTGATGTTTCTATTTTTGACGCCAACGGCATGAAACAAACCAAGCACTTTGACACTGACGAAGGCCCTCGCGCTGATACCAGCGCTGAAGTCTTGGCCAAACTAAAACCTGCCTTTGATGCCAAAGGCACGGTGACTGCTGGAAACGCTTCGCAGATTACCGACGGCGCTGCTGCAGCTGTCTTAATGGAGAAAAGCCAAGCTGAATCTCAAAAATTGCCTATCATGGGGTATTTTAGAGCTTTCGTAACAGCCGGTGTCCCTCCTGAACTCATGGGCATTGGGCCAGTTCCAGCTATACAAAAGCTTTTGAAACACACTGGCATGAAAAAAGACGATATCGGCGTATTCGAGATCAATGAAGCATTTGCAGCCCAGGCTACTTATTGCATTCAGGAGCTTGGTTTAGACCCAAATATCGTCAACCCATGCGGTGGCGCGATTGCACTTGGGCATCCACTAGGTTGCACAGGCGCACGCCAAGTTGCGACTATTTTGCGTGAACTTAAACGCAACAAACAGCGCTATGGCGTTTGCGCCATGTGTATTGGCGGCGGCATGGGCGCAGCAGCGCTTATTGAGGCGGTTTAGTGTCACCCTGGCTAGTTTTCAATAATATCAGTATAACGTCATATGTACCGTAACGCCTAAACTAGCCGCCGAAATTGTTTAACCTTATGTTCAGTTTCCTCAAACTCAGATACTGGGTCGCTCTTAATCACAATGCCAGAGCCTGCTGAAAAATAAGTTTTGTTTTGGCCAATAAATAAGCTTCGAATCAAAATATTAAAATCAACACCATGCCCCGATGACACATAGCCAAAAGCTCCCGTATATGGCCCACGGGCCACTGGCTCGTGGCGCTTAATTGAACGCATGACGTTTTCTTTGGGTGCCCCTGTAATAGTACCGCCCGGAAAAATCGATTTAAAAACTTCACCCAGTGAGGCTTTTGTATACCCAGTTACTTCTGAGACTAAATGCAAAACATGACGATAAGTATCAACAAACAGCGGCCTTGGAACTTGCACGGAACCCACTTCGCAAATACGCGCTAAGTCATTGCGCATCAAGTCAACTAACATGACATGCTCGGCACACTCTTTCGCACTCTCGACAAGTTCTTCTCGAGCGCCTGGTTGATTTGGTTTGGTGCCGGCTATTGGTAACGTCGAAATATAACCATCGCGCAATCTAAACAAACGCTCTGGGCTACCCGACACAATGCTCCAGTCTGGGCCTTCTAAGACACCCATAAAAGGGCTGCGGTTCATCTCTTTTAAGTAAGCATAAATTTCAAAAGGATTTGATTTAAAATCAGGCACTTCGAACTGGCGCGATAAATTAACTTGATAAACGTCGCCAGCGCGGATTTCTTCTTGGATTCGAAGAACCTTCTGGATAAAATCAGACCTGGCGATTGAACTGGACCCCGGCTCAAGGCCGGGGTGACAGCTG
>JAESQZ010000163.1 GCA_016764955.1 Deltaproteobacteria bacterium
GAGAAGATTAGCTAATTAATTGTTTTTCGAACTCTTCAGACATCTTCTCTTGTAAGTGTTTGTATCGTTTGGAATGTGGGGAATTAGTTAGGGAGCAGAGCTGAAGTGGGCGGAGCCTGTCAGCAGTGACAAAAGCAAAAAAAATGCTTCAAGACAAATCAATACTGATTACCGGTGGAACAGGATCTTTTGGGCAGGCCTTTGTTGGAACTGTCTTAAAGAAATATCCTGGAATTAAACGCCTGGTGATTTATTCGCGCGATGAGCTCAAGCAGTTTGAGATGTCTCAAAAATTTTCTGATCGAGAATACACAGGGCTTCGTTATTTTATTGGTAATATTAGAGATTTAAGCCGACTGCAGCGTGCAATGGAGGGTATTGATATTGTCGTGCATGCTGCAGCAATGAAACAGGTTCCTACAGCGGAGTATAATCCATTCGAGTGCATCAAAACGAATATTTTGGGTGCACAGAATGTTATCGAGGCTTGTTTAGATAGAGGTGTTCAACGCGTGGTGGCTTTATCAACTGATAAAGCTGCGGCGCCGATTAATCTTTACGGAGCCACTAAGCTTTGTTCGGACAAGCTTTTTATCGCTGCAAATCATATCAAAGGGACCCGAGATCTTCGATTCAGCGTAGTGCGTTATGGTAATGTGATGGGAAGTCGTGGTTCTGTGATCCCCTTATTTCTAGAAAAACGTAAAACAGGTATTTTGCCTATAACGGATCCTGAGATGACTCGTTTTAATATCACGCTTAAAGAAGGTGTTGAAACGGTTCTGTGGGCGCTTGAAAATTCTTGGGGTGGTGAGATTATTATTCCAAAGATTCCGTCATATCGAATCACAGATGTTGCCAGGGCTATTGGTCCTGAATGTGAGCAGGTGGTGATCGGCCTCAGGCCTGGTGAGAAAATTCACGAAGAGATGATTACGATGGCCGATAGCCCTAATGCTGTTGACATCGGTAGGTGTTACATGGTCTTACCAGGGGGCCTTTCGTATTCTTTAGATGAGTATTGTCAGCGCACAGATGCAAAGCCTGTTCCAGCGGGGTTTAGCTATAATAGTGGTACGAATGGGTCTTTTTTGAGGGTTGAAGAGCTGCAAGAGTTAATCAGGATACACGTTTGAAAATCGTGATTCGTGCAGATGCTTCAAAGCTAATTGGAAGCGGCCATGTGATGCGTTGCCTCACACTTGCAGAAGGCTTGCGTGAGCGTGGTGCACAGGTATCTTTTATATCGCAGCACTGTGATGGTGATTTATGTGATCTGATTTCGCAAAAAGGGTTTAAGATCAGAGAAAGTTGGGTTGAGAGGTTTAAGCCAGATTGGCTTATTGTCGATCACTATGAGCTGGGTGAAGACTGGGAACACTCCATGCGCTCCCACGTAAAACGTATCATGGTGATTGATGACTTGGCACGGCCTCATGATTGCGATGTGCTTTTAGACCAAAATCTGGTGGCTAATTTTGGGACGAGATATGTAGGAAAGGTTCCAGGAAGCTGCGCATTGCTGCTCGGTCCTCAGTACGCCCTCTTACAGCCTATTTATCGAGAGTTGCACGACAGAACTCCTCCAAGAGAAGGACCAATCAAGCGAATCATGATTTCTTTTGGTGGTGGTGATGTTGCTGGCATGACGGATTTTGCATTAGATACTGTGCAAAGTCTGAAATGCATAGATGTCAAAGTCGATGTAGTTCAGCCGGGAGATAATCTGCCAAGCTTAGCGCCACTCATAGCCAGGGCTGATTTGGCAATCGGAGCAGCAGGCACAACAGCGTGGGAACGTTTATGTCTTGGGCTGCCGAGCTTAGTGATTACAGTTGCCGACAATCAGGTCCCCACAGCCAAAGAATTGTGTCAACGTGAGTTGATTCGGTGGGTGAGTCATCCAGAGGATTTAAAGACAGAGCTTGCAAAAGTATTGGATGTTGGCCTGGATGCAAGCTGGTCAAAGCATTGCTCAAGTATAGTAGATGGGTGTGGGCTTGAACGTATATTGGCAGTACTGATGGCTCATCGTGATATGCTCCTTCGAGTTCGAGCTGCAATTCTCCAAGATGAAGAACTCTTGTTGGAATGGGTCAATGATCCTTTGGTTAGAATAAATTCGTTTGATTCAGATAAAATAATGCCTGTGCATCACCGGGAATGGTTTTATAGACGCCTAAGAGATTTAGACAACTGTCGGATCTATGTAGTCGAGACAGAAACAGGTGTTCCTGTCGGGCAAGTGCGGTTTGAACGGCGGGAAGAAAAATGGGAGCTTAATTATTCGCTGGGATCTGTTTTTCGAGGAAAGGGTCTTGGGAAACTGGTGGTCGAGCAAGCTTTAGCAAAACTGCATTCAGAGCTGGGGCGGGTCCAAGTATTTGCTCAGACTAAAGATACAAATGAAGCTTCTAAAAAAATATGTGCCTCCCTGGGGTTATTGTGCGAATAGGGAACCGGGTAATTGGTGTCAATGAAACACCATTTATTATTGCCGAGATGTCTGGCAATCATAATCGGTCTCTAGAACGAGCATTTGAGATTGTGAAAGCAGCTGCTCAAGCAGGAGCTCATGCACTGAAGCTGCAAACCTACACAGCAGACACGATGACGCTGGACCTGTCTGAACGCGAGTTTTTTATTAGCGATGATAAAAGCTTATGGACTGGCAAAAGTTTGCATGAGTTATATCAGCAGGCCTATACACCCTGGGAATGGCATAAACCGATTTTTGATTTGTGTCGAGAACTTGATTTAATCGCTTTTAGTACGCCTTTTGATGAAACAGCGGTGGACTTTTTAGAATCTCTTGATGTGCCTTGTTATAAAATTGCTTCGTTTGAAAATACGGATATTGCATTGATTCAAAAAGTAGCTGCTACTGGTAAGCCAATGATTATCTCTACCGGAATGGCTAGTGTGGGTGAACTGAGTGAGACAGTTTGTGCCGCTCGAGAAGCAGGATGTAAAGAACTGGTCTTGTTGAAGTGCACGAGTACTTATCCGGCCTCACCAGAAAATACGAACCTACGCGCAATTCCACACATGCGAGAGTTGTTTAACTGTGAAGTAGGGCTGTCAGACCATACGATGGGTGTAGGGGCATCTGTAGGCGCTATCGCTCTGGGTGCGACGGTGATTGAAAAACATTTTACGCTGAATCGCGCTGATGGAGGTGTGGATAGTGCTTTCTCATTAGAGCCAAAAGAAATGGCAATGCTGGTGACTGAGACTCGGTGTGTTTGGAAGGCGCTTGGGACCGTTAGATATGGGGCGACAGAAGCTGAAAAAGCTTCCCGTGTTTTTAGGCGTTCGCTTTATGTGGCTCAAGATTTACAAGCAGGTGAAGTTTTGACCCGGCAGAATCTTCGGGCGATTAGACCTGGACATGGTTTAGCGCCTAAGTATCTTAAGAATCTACTGGGTAGAAAAGTGAGTCAGCCGGTTAAAAGAGGCACCCCAATGCAGTGGGAGCTTGTTTGATTCCATACGCACGTCAGAATATTAGTCAGTCAGATATCGATGCAGTGATTGCTGTATTGAAATCTGATTTTTTAACACAAGGGCCAGCTGTTCCGGCATTCGAACAAGCAGTTGCTGAATATTGCAGGGCCAAACACGGAGTTGCGGTGAATAGTGCGACATCTGCGTTGCATGTCGCCTATTTGGCGCTTGGCCTAGGGCCGGGTGATATTTTGTGGACATCGCCAAATACTTTTGTGGCTTCAGCAAACTGCGGGCTTTACTGTGGAGCAAAAGTGGATTTCGTAGATATTGATCCTGAGACTCTGAACATGAGTGTTTCGGCTTTGCAGGAGAAACTTGAGTTGGCCGAAATCAGGGGTTGCTTGCCGAAAGTAGTCGTGCCAGTGCATTTTGCAGGCCAATCTTGCCAAATGCGCGAGATTAAAATGTTGTCTCAGCGTTATGGGTTCAAAATTATAGAAGATGCTTCTCATGCTATTGGGGGAAAGTATCTAGGTAAGCCCGTAGGGTGTTGTGAATATTCAGATATCACCGTGTTTAGTTTTCATGCAGTGAAAATCATGACGACCGGCGAAGGCGGTATGGCGATGACCAATGACTTAGCATTAGCTGAAAAAATGCAGCTCTTTAGAAGCCACGGCATCACGCGTGATTTCCCCCCTTTGAAAAAGGGGGGTAGGGGGGATTTATGGTATTACGAACAAATCACCCTTGGCCACAACTACCGCATGACAGATATCCAAGCAGCATTAGGTTTAAGCCAGCTTAAGCGTTTAGATGAATTTGTCGCTTGCCGAAGGCGACTAGCAACTCGGTATACCAAAGAGTTTAAAGAAGCATCAGTTAAGATGCAGTGCCAACATGAAAATACAGATCCTGCTTGGCACTTGTATGTGATTCGAGTCCGAGAACGCGATCGAGTGTTTGCTGCTTTGCGTGAGAAGGGTATTGGGGTGAATGTGCACTATATCCCTGTACACACGCAGCCATATTATCAAAAGCTTGGTTTCAAGTGGGGGAATTTTCCACAAGCTGAAAGCTATTATCAAGAGGCTATGACATTGCCGCTGTATGTTGGACTGAATGAAGAGCAACAGGAGAGTGTGATTGCGAACTGTCGCGATTATACAAGCTAGATTGGGTTCTACACGTTTGCCGGCCAAGATTATGCTTGACTTGGGTGGTAAGACTGCGCTTGAACGTTGTCTTGAACGCGTTTCGCGTTTTAGAGGGTTATCAGAAATCGTTTTGGCTACGACCAGAGAAGCTCAGGATGATTTGGTGGTAGCACTAGCAAAGCGTTTAGATGTTCGTATTTATCGAGGTGATGAAAAAGACGTTTTGAGGCGATATGTAGAGGCTGCGCGTGAAGCTCAGGCAGATATAGTTGTAAGATGTACGTCGGATTGTCCCTTGTTAGACCCTGAAACATCTTCGAAAGTAATTGAAACTTTTTTGAATCGGCATGTAAGCATGGATCCAGTTGACTATGTATCCAATAACCTTGAGCGATATTTGCCGCTTGGTCTTGATACGGAAGTATTCTCTATGAGTGCTCTTGAAAAAGCAAATCGAATAGCAGATGATGCCAGTGAACGAGAACATGTGACTATAGCCATGTATCGCCGTCCAGAAGAGTTTAGGTGTATTCCTGTAAGATTGAATGAGCTAGGAGATCTTTCAGGGCATAGGTGGACGTTGGATACGCTTGCTGATTATCATTTTCTGGCGTCGGTTTTTAACAAACTGGGGGCTTCGGCAGATATGGCTTCCATGAAAGATGTTCTTCGTGCAGCGAATTAAAGCCTGTATTCTCAACTATGGCAGCGGGAATGTTGGGTCTGTTTTGAACATGCTTATGCTGTTGAAGGTAGATGTGATTATTTCGAATGAGCACACAGATATTCAAGGCGCTACCCATCTTATTTTGCCTGGAGTGGCGGCATTTGGGTCAGCCATGGAGAAGATTAAAAAGACTATCCCGTTGGATATTGTCTCCAGAGAAGTTCATCAGATAAAAAAACCGTTTTTGGGAATCTGTGTTGGGATGCAAATATTAGCCGACAAGGGTTTTGAATTCGAAGAATATGATGGATTGGGATGGATATCTGGGGAAGTTAAAAAAATAGACGCTGGGGAGCTAATTCTGCCTCATGTTGGCTGGAACGAGTTGATTCCCAGAAGCTCATCAAACCTGATGCAGCGTATTGAGGGCCATTCAGATGTTTATTTTACGCATAGTTACGCATTTCATGCAAAAGACCCAAGTCATATTGTGGCGGAGACAAAATATGGTCAGTGCTTCCCCTCGGTGATCCAGAAGGACAATATTTGTGGTGTTCAATTTCACCCCGAGAAAAGTCAAAAGATTGGAATGGCCATTGTGAAAAATTTCTTGAGCATGTGATGAAAAAGAAACGGCTGATTCCAGTATTATTGCTCAAGGATGGCTTTTTGGTCCAGAGCCGTAGTTTTTCAACCTATCGAAATTTGGGAAACCCTGTTACTGCGACGAAACGTCTCAATGCGTGGGGACCAGATGAGATTATTTATTTGGATATTTCAAAATCAGATAATTATGATCTCCGTAGGGACGATATTAAACATCCAAATCGTAACAACTTCTTAGACATTCTTGAAGATGTGGCTCAGGTGACGTTTGCGCCGATTACCATCGGGGGAAAGGTTCGGGCACTTAGAGATGTCGAACAGCGCTTAAGAAAAGGTGCAGATAAGGTATCTATTAATACGAAGGCACTTGAAGAACCTCGGTTTATCACTGAAATGGCCAATGAGTTTGGTTCTCAGTGCGTTGTGGTATCGATGGATGTCAAAATCATCGATGGTGAACATCGGGTGATGGCTCATGGGGGTATGAAGGAGATGCGCTATGATCCAGTTGAATGGGCTCATATTGTGCAGAATTCTGGGGCTGGCGAGATATTGCTAAATTCGGTGGATAGAGATGGCCAAAAGGTAGGTTTTGATATTGAATTAATAGACAAAGTATCATCGAGAGTACGAATTCCAGTAATTGCCCTGGGAGGGGCAGGTGAATGGGAGCATTTTGCAGAGGTATTTTTGAGAACCAAGGCAGATGCTGTGGCTGCTGCCAACTTGTTTCAGCACATGGAGCAGAGTCTCTATCTAATTAAAAAGCAATTGCACGATCATGAATTCCCCGTAAGGCGTCCATTTATTTCTGAGGATCTTGCTAATGAAAAACATGACCTATTGTAAGCAGTGTGTGTATCCATCGATGTCAGTTAATCTTTACATTGGCGAAGATGGGGTATGCTCAGCCTGTGATGTTGCTGAAAAGTTTGAGTTTCTGACACCTGAATTTTGGAAAAAGAGAGAAGACAAGTTTGTTAAACTGATTTCTGAGGCATTAGAACGTAACACCTCTCACTATGACTGTATTATTCCCGTGAGTGGTGGAAAAGATAGTTACTTCCAGACACATCTAATGGTTAACAAATACGGCTTGAAACCGCTACTAGTGACCTATCATGGCAATAACTATCTTTCTGAAGGCGACTACAACCGCGATCGAATGCGCCATGTTTTCGATGCGGATCATTTGGTGATGGGTCCCAGTGTAGAAGTGCTAAAGAAGTTAAACCGTATTTGTTTTCGAAAAATGGGCGATATGAATTGGCATGCCCATTGCGGCATTATGACTTTTCCCATCATTGCAGCAGTTCGTTTCCAGGTTCCATTAATTATCTGGGGAGAAGCATCATGGGATATATCCGGTATGCATGAACCCGATGATTTTGTGGAGTTCAGTGCCAGAACACGACATGAACATTGTCTTCGAGGTTTTGAATGGTTTGATATGCTGGATGATGAGCAAGATAGACTTTCCGAGAAAGATCTAAGCTGGGCAAAATATCCATCTGACAACGAAATTTTGAAACTGGGAGTCCGGGGAATATATGTAGGCAATTTTTTCAAATGGGATCCGAATCAACAAACTCAATTAATGAAAGATTTGTATGGATGGAAAGAGGCCGAAAAACCATTTGAACGCACTTATCGAAAGATGTCTAATTTGGATGATCGATATGAAAATGGAATTCATGATTTGCTTAAATTTATTAAATTCGGTTATGGGCGATGTTCAGACCATGTCTCAAAAGACATTCGGCTCGGTTATATGACGCGGGAAGAAGGGGCCGAGCTTGTCAGAAAATATGACCCTGTTGTATCGTCTGATCTTCAGTATTGGTTGAAATATGTCGACATAACTGAGGAAGAATTTTGGAAGACAGCTGATAAATTTCGAGACCCTAGAGTTTGGTGGATTAAAGATAAAAAGTGGTGGAAAGATAATCTTTGGGGGAGCAGTTCTTCCTACGGAGAGGTACATCTGAGTCGGGTGGAACAAGAGAAGTATGCCTCCTGCTAGAGAGTATGTTCGATTGAATGAGCGCAATGCAATCTTATGAATCTTTAGGTGAAGAAGTAATTGTACTGGTTCCTCCTGGAAGTTCGATTTTAGTTGGGTTTGAACGGGCTAAAAAACACCTGGTTTGGGTCTGATCTGCTCCCGCAAATGCGCATTCGGAGCAAAGACGCCCGCATAGCGGATCATATGCTTGCGGGGAGTTTCTCTTCAGCTTCCTGACGAGCCTGCTTGAGTTCTGAGAGGCTTTCGACGGGCTTCTCAGTTTAAAACAACCCCATAGAGTTTAGCAGTAGCCTGCGTAAGCCATTTGGCGCCTTGTGAAAGGTAGTAACTCACATAGCTTTGAATAATTTTATTGTTGTGACCGACAAATAAAACAATGCAGATGCAATTTAAGAAATTCCTCATTGTGAGTGAGTATGCCGGAGGCTTTTTCTATGCATGCTGAACAGTATCAAGAAGATTTGCACTATCCAGAGTTTCGCCTAACTATTGACTACAGGGAGGATTTACAACTGATTAAAGAGATCTGTAAGACTTTACACCATGAAACCAAAGAATAATCTAACAATAGAAAATAAGGCAATAGAGCTTAGTTCGCCTCCGTTTATTATTGCTGAAATGTCGGCCAATCATAATCAGAGCTTTGACAGGGCCAAAAATATAATTATTGCGGCTAAAGATTGTGGTGCAGATGCAGTGAAGGTACAGAATTATTCTGCTGATACTTTGACAATGAATTTCTCAACGGAGTCTTTTAGAATAAAGGACAGCAACCCAGATTGGAATGAGAAAACACTTTATGATTTGTATAAAGAGGCTGCAATGCCGTGGGAGTGGTATCCAGAATTAAAAAGAATTGCAGATGATTGTGGTATTATTATTTTTTCAACTGTATGCGATGAGACAGCGGTAGAATTTCTTGAAAAAATGGATGCTCCGGCTTATAAAATCGGATCTTTTGAAATCAATCATATACCTTTGATTGTTAAAGCAGCATCTACGGGTAAGCCCATTATTATGTCCACAGGCATGGCCACTCGTATTGAAATCGAAGAAGCAGTTGCAGCGGCTCAAGATGCTGGATGTAGAGATATTGCTTTGCTTAAATGCACTAGTGCTTACCCATCAACACCTGAGGAAGCAAATATTTTAACTATCCCTGATATGAGAGAACATTTCAATTGTGAATTGGACTTTCGGATCATACATTAAGCCTTGGAGTGCCATTAACTGCAGTTGCCCATGGAGCCACTATAATTGAAAAACACTTTACGTTAAATCGTAAAGACGGCGGTTTAGATGCCTCATTCTCATTAGAACCGGACGAATTAAAGTCCCTTGTGAAGGAGGCTAACATAGCATGGAAGTCATTGGGGAAAGTATATTATGGCGCTACCGCTATTGAGAAACCCTCTCTTCAGGAACGCCGTTCTCTTTATATTGCAGAAGATATGCAGATTGGTGATAGACTTAACAGGCAAAACCTTCGGTGTATTCGTCCTGGTCATGGACTAGCACCTAAATATTATAATAAACTTATTGGAAAGTCTGTGAAACAAGACGTTAAAAGGGGCAGTCCAATAAGCTGGGAAATGGTGGAGACGAGCAATAATGAAAATTAACTCCCACAACGAATGGGATAAACTTCGCGAAGTTGTCGTAGGCACGGCTGAAAATATGACTGTAGGACTAGAATTTAATCCTTCACAGTCTGTTTCTCCAGATCTATTCGCTAAGGCTTGCCAGGCTGCTAAAAAGGCTCTTCCTGAATGGTACAAAGAAGAAGTCGCAGAAGATCTTCATGATTTATGCAAAATCCTGACAGATTTTGGAGCGGAAGTTTTTCGTCCTGCTCCAATAAAAGGTGAGAAATTGTTTTCCACACCTCATTGGAGCGCCTCAGGGAAAGATATTTATAACGTGCGTGATCTTCATATTATTATTGGAGATCACGTTATGGTTAGTCCTTTTGTAAGTCGCTGTAGGCTTTACGAGCCAAATGCTTTTGCCGATATTTGGTATCATTATTTCGAACAAGGTTTTAAATGGCTCATGGCCCCTCAACCGAAACTAGAAGGAACCTATGTTGTTCCCTACTATCCTGAAGGACAGGAAGAGACAACCGAAGAAGATATTTTGCACCGTAAATTAAGTGATGGAAGAGCGGAAAAGTATTATCGACTTACTGAGGATTCAATATTATTTGACGCAGCAAATGTAGTTCGGTTTGGAAAAGATCTTATTTATTTAATTTCCAGCACAGGTAATGAAAAGGGAGCTAGGTGGCTACAGAGCATATTAGGGGAGGAATATCGGGTCCACACAACCTCCACCTATAAATCTTCCCATATCGATTCTACCATAATGCCGTTACGAGCAGGTCTAGTTCTACTTAATGAGGCTAGAGTCAGTCCAAAAAGTTGTCCTCCAATTCTTAACAGCTGGAATAAAGTTTATTTTAATGACATGGCATCTCTTCCTAAAGAAGAAATCGATTTTCAAAGCAATGTTAGAGACAAAGTTTACAAAGAACTTAAGGAATTGGGGGTAGACTCTGATCTAAATCATATAAGCTCGCCTTGGGCGGGCATCAACGTACTCTCTCTAGATCAGAGCACCGTTTTGGTGCATGATCGACAAAAAAACCTTATCAAAGAACTTGAAAATCATAAACTAAACGTAATTCCAGTACGTATGAGGCACTGTTACACCATGCTTGGAGGATTACACTGTTCAACTCTAGACACAGTGAGAGAAGGGAAGTTGGAAAACTATTTTGACTAAGAAAAATAGTAATTTTCACTGGGTGTATTTTGACCTCGATGGAACTCTTGCGGATTGTATTTCTGAATCTTATAAGGCACATATTAATTTTTTAAATCAGTTTGGTGCTATGGGAGGAAAGGCAGAATTTGAGGAATTGAATGGTCTTTCTCTGTCTGAGACTATAGCAATATTGAAAAAAAGATATTATCTTCCAGATACTGAAGAGGATCTAACTGCTTTATATAGGGGAAGACTTTTAATTGCCTATAATAATTCCATTCAGCCATGTGAGGGTGCATCTGATACTTTAGAAGAATTGATAAATAGAAAATATAATTTGGCGATAGTGACTTCTGCTGATCAAGAAATTGGTATGGGGTTTATTGAGAAGCAAAATTTGGGCGAACATTTCCAAATCTTTGTATTTGGAGATGAGGTTGAAAAGGCAAAGCCTAATCCAGAAATTTATAGACTTGCTCTGAAAAAGACCAATGCTTCGGCTCAAAATGTGGCTGTTGTCGAAGATTCTTATAATGGAGTGAAATCAGCTAAGGCAACGGGAGCATTTGTAATAGGAGTGGCCAACAATCAATCAAAAGAAGATCTTATAAAAGCAGGCGCCGACACTACGATTCTAAAACTAAGTGAAATATTGCAAATATTATAACTTTAATATGACTCATGAGTAGAATTAGAAAAAACTACAAAGTAGAAGCCTTTGGTAAGATACAGCTACTTGAATGTTTTCCTCCTTCGGTGAGTCAAATCTCTCAAGAGCAAAAGCTTCAAATTGACAGAGTATGGCAAAGAGCCTTAAACACGGTAGGAGCCAAACTAGTAAATGAAACTTTACTAGACTTTGTCAGCCTCGAAATAGGACCAAGTCAAGTAAAAATATTTGCCAATTTCATTGAATACAAATATTTTTATGCTCAAAGAAAACGTATCGATCTGGATCTTGGAATTAGACCAATTGGGGTAAGTGGTATTATATTTTTGGAGCAAGACTTTGATTGCTTTGTAGTTTTTGCACAAAGGTCTGAGCAAGTTACAGAATATCCGGGATTATATGAGCTAGTTCCCTCTGGGAATATTGATAAAGAGTATTCCTATAGCAATAGAGTTATCGATTACCGGTCTAAATTATTGTCGGAATTTGTTGAAGAGACAGGGTTGTCGAGAAATTATGTAAGAGATATTTCTGAGTTTGCCTTTATTTTAGATACAAATCATAATGTATTTGATGTTTGCTGCAAAATTACTCTTGAGGTAAAAAAGGAAACTCTTTTCAATGGACTCCTGGATTCAGAAGAATATAAAAACCCAATGTTTATTTCGACAAAAGATTTGGGTAAATTTATAAATGAGAACAAAAAGACGATAGTGCCAACCTCACTGGCCATTCTCGAGGCATGTGGTGAAGTAATGTTAGGAAAAGCACTTTGGAAAGATGTTGGAATTTCCGTTAGGATTTAATCAATGTCGTTTGATTTAACCACCGAACAACGTGAGCGACTCAAACAGCGTATCCTGAGGATGAGTTTGCATTTTGGGAAAGAGGATGTTCAAAAGCCGTTAATTCTTGTCAGTACGCCAGGATCTCTCTTAGAAACTGGATTCCAACAAGCACAAAAATATCTAATGGATGGCCAAGCTGTTCACTTAGTTGGACATGGTGTGACCCTCCAGCATGTACGGCCTGAATGGGTTTCAAGTCACAGCGGGGCAAAATTTATTCTGACGGAGCTTGGAGCTTATGTCTCTGAGGCTTTTGTTACTCCTTGGAATTTAGCACTTCGAAATGCTGTTAGAAAATGGCTTGGACAATGCTTCAAAAAAGCAGCGTCAGAGTTGGAAGCTGAAAAGATTTTTCTTTCCAGTGTAATAAACCGGTTCTTATGTTTGGATAATGATCCGTCCCGATATACAAGCATGGTTAAGATTCACGCAGATTCTGAGTTTATTTTTACAGACCCTTATTGGGAAGGGGCTTGGATTCATCAAACACTTGAGAAACGAACAAGCAGAGCGGGGTGTTTATGGGCCCAAGTCCTGTTTGCAACCAAGATATTTTTTTTATTACCTATCTATAGTTGTGCAGCAATTTTTAGAATTTTGAAAAATTATTTGGGTTCTAAACAAGGTGTAAGAAAAATTGCAATTCGGAGAGAGGCCACTCAGAAAAAAAAGCCAGAAGCCTGGTTTGTCCTTGCAGCTAATAATAAACGCATCAATGCTCAACTGGTCAAGCATATAATTCATGGTTTACCTAAGGCTATGGGGCTTTTTCTGTCAGGCGATCTTAGAATGCTGATTCAGAAAGACAGTGATTTGAAATCAGCAAAATCAGATATTTTCTTGGAAGGATTAGGTGACTTACTCAAGCACCTGGAGCATTTTTCTTTGGATCAGATTGTATGGCCTGATTCAATCACATCAATTTTTTGGTGTATTTACCAATGCTGGGTGATTCAGATTAAATCTGTGATTGCGGTAATTAAACAGGGGCCATTTTTAGAATTAGGAGAAGGTGTCAGGATTAATTTTAATCACTATATGCCTCAGATTCTTCGAATTTTAAGTATTGACCTGTTGAGTGCCCAAATTGGGTATGAGACTGCTCGACTAATTTTTAAGAGACAGGAATTAGAGGGCATTCCTGTGGTATTTGCATCGGCCAATAGCCCAGAGCTGTCGACTTTCTGTTGGTATCTAGCTCAAAAAGGAGCGCATTGCGTAGAGCATTTGCATGGTACTCATGCGGCTGCCAGTGAAGCCTCTCCTATTAAATTTCGATGGGATCAGTCTGAACGAGAAACGTCTAGATTATTAGGTGAGAAAGTCATTTTTGCTGGGACACCACCCCTGCTCGATATAAAGAGGCTGGATAGAAGTTTGCATGAGCCAGTGCGTATTCTTTTCTTAAGCAATTATGTTCATAGAGATTCGGTTACTCAAGGACGGTATCCTGCATTTTGTTTTCAAGAAGAGATGTTAGGGACTATTCCATTGATTCAAACGCAGCTGTTTTCGTCTCAGCTGCGTTGGAGGCCGCATCCTGCGGATTCACGAGAGGCTGTATATAAAACATCGGAAAAATATAAAACTTTAAACCTTTCTTTGACGGGGACAATAGAAAAAGATCTCAATTGGGCAGATATTGTAATTTCAAGCTTATCTACATCAATTAGCCAAGCACTACTGATGGGTTTGCCTGTTTTTGTTCATTTGATACCAGACTTTCAGGGTTCTTATCAAACCTGTTTTATTTCGTCTAAGCGTATTTTTTTCCGCTCCAATGAACTTGCACCGAAAATTATTGAATTTCTGGAACATTACTTATATAGAAAAAACGAGGCTTTTCAGCCTGAACGTGAAGCACGAGTAGCTTTGTTTGGCGTCCTTGAAAGACCAACTGGATTTTGGGATGGATTATCAGCAATCGATTTAAGTGACTAGGATGGTTTTGAATTATAGTGAACGCTGATATTATTATCATCGGCGGTGGCATTATTGGTTGCGCAACTGCCATGCGTCTATTACAGGCCAAACCTAGTATGAAGCTCTTGGTTCTCGAAAAAGAAGGCTCTGTAGCTCAGCACCAAAGTGGCCGAAACAGTGGTGTGATTCACTCAGGGCTTTACTATAAGCCGGGCTCTCTGAAAGCAACCAATTGTCGCAGAGGTTATAGGCAGTTGATTGACTTCTGCCAACGAGAAAATATTGCACATGAGATTTGTGGCAAGTTGGTTATAGCAACATCAGCTGAAGATGTGCCTAGGCTTGAAGAGCTTCGGCGCCGTGGGATAGCCAACGGCTTAAGAGGCCTTCGGTGGTTGAAAGCCGAAGAAATTCTAGAGACTGAACCGAATTGTTCTGGTGTCGCAGGGCTGCTTGTGCCTCAGACGGGTATCGTTGATTACGGTGTTGTCGCCCGCAAATATAGTGAAAAGATCCAGGAACTTGGTGCACAGGTGAAACTTGGAGAAGAGGTTATCGATATTCGGTCTCAGTCTGGCAAAGTAGAAGTGATTGGCAGAAATCAAAGCTGGATGGCAAGTTCGGCGATTGTCTGCGCTGGCTTACAGGCTGATCGCTTGGCAGTTAAGACGACGAAAGATTTGCCTGTACGAATTATACCGTTTCGGGGTGAGTATTATAAACTCAAAGAATCAGCTAGATATTTGGTCAAAAATTTGATTTATCCGGTTCCGGATCCAAAGTTCCCGTTTTTAGGAGTACATTTTACACGAATGATAGATGGTGGCATCGAGTGCGGCCCGAATGCTGTGTTGGCTTTCGGGCGCGAGGCTTATCGAAAGACTGATTTTAGTTTGCGCGATACTTGGGAGACACTGGCTTGGCCAGGATTTAGAAAAATGGCCAGGCAATATTGGCGAATGGGGTTTGGCGAATGGCATCGATCGGTGAGTAAAAGAGCTTTTGTGAAAGCCTTGCAAAAATTAGTCCCCACGATTCAATCTGGAGATTTAGAATCAGGGAGAGCAGGAATCCGGGCTCAAGCCTGTGATCGAGAGGGGAATCTGCTAGATGATTTTGATATTCGGACTCATGGTCCTGTGATCCAAGTCTGCAATGCGCCATCACCTGCGGCGACAGCATCACTGGCAATTGCTGATGTTTTAGTTTCCAGAGTTATTGAATGCTTTAAATAAGTTGAGCGACAAAACATCTGTTGAGCTCTTAATGGGACTGAAATACGCGGAGCGCGTCTATGCATACAAAACAGTATTTTGAAGAAACATGTAAAATCGCTGGCCTCGTAGATATCCATGCAATTGAAAAACTGGTGTCAGAACTGGTAGCGCTTCGTAGGCGTGAAGGAAGACTTTTTTTCTTGGGGGTTGGTGGAAGTGCAGCCAACTGTAGTCATGCGGTCAATGATTTTAGAAAGCTTTGTGGCATCGAGGCTTATACGCCAGTCGATAATGTTTCAGAATTGACCGCTCGTACCAATGATGAAGGATGGCATACCGTATTTTCGGAATGGTTGCAGGGTAGCAAAGCCAATAAAAACGATGCTGTATTTGTGTTATCTGTAGGCGGTGGAAGTGTTAAAAATCATGTTAGTGTTAACATTGTTAATGCCCTTCGAGAAGCCAAATCCCGTAATATGAAAATTTTTGGTGTTGTTGGCCGTGATGGTGGTTATACTAAGGAAGTAGGGGATGTGGTCGTCGTTATTCCAACAGTGAATGAATCGAAAATTACGCCGCATACAGAGGCCTTTCACGCAGTGGTTTGGCACTGCTTAGTTTCTCACCCGGAATTACAGCAAGTTGCGACGAAATTGTGATATTTTAAAAAGACGAGCGGTCTTTTTAGACCGCGATGGCGTTGTCAATCATCCTGTTATTAGAAATGGGAAATCTTACTCACCTCAATCGATAGAAGAATTCGAGCTTTTGCCGGGTGTTATCCAAGCAGTAAACTCACTTCGCCAGGCAGGGTTCTTAATTGTTATCGTGACGAATCAACCTGATGTTTCAAAAGGTACTCAAACCCGAGAAGTCATAGAATCAATGCACAATGTGTTGTGGTCTACTTTATCTCTAGATGATATTAAAATATGTTTTCATGTGGATTTAGATGGTTGTTATTGTCGAAAACCAAAACCCGGTATGTTGTTTGAAGCAGCTAGAGAGCTGGAAATTGACTTGTCACTAAGTTTTATAGTGGGTGATCGATGGCGAGATGTGGCAGCAGGAAAAAGTGCTGGTTGTTACACGTTTTTTATTGATTATGGATATGCAGAACAACGTCCTGATGACCCGGATGCAATCGTGGAGTCATTAGAAGAGGCAAGCCAGCTTATTTTAGAGGGGGAACAAATATGAAAGTGAAGCTTTTTGCAGATGGTGCAGATCTAAATGGCATGAAAGAAATGTATGCCAATCCGTTGATTAAGGGGTTTACAACCAATCCGACCTTAATGCGAAAAGCCGGCATTCAAGATTATCGAACATTCGCACGTCAAGTTCTTGAAGCCATACCTGATCGTCCGATTTCTTTCGAAGTATTCGCCGATGACTTTGATGACATGAAGCGCCAAGCGTTGGAAATCGCATCTTGGGGAAAAAACGTGAACGTAAAAATCCCAGTGACCAATACCAAGAATCAGTTTGCTGGTCACTTGATTGAGTATCTTTCCAAAGAAGGAGTTTCTCTGAATGTAACTGCATTAATGTCTCTGAAACAAGTTGGGCAGGTGTCGGACTGTTTAGCACCTGAGACACCTGCGATTATTTCTGTATTTGCAGGGCGTATAGCAGATACTGGTGTTGATCCAATGCCCATGATGGCTGAGGCCGTCAAGATTATGCATGCCAAACCTAAAGCAGAATTAATTTGGGCAAGTCCACGGGAATTACTCAATATTTTTCAAGCAGATGCAGTAGGTTGTCATATTATTACGGCCACTAATGATATTTTGAAAAAGCTCTCACTGGTTGGTAAAGATCTAGATCAGTATTCGCTCGAGACTGTTGAAATGTTCCATAGGGACGCCATGGTGGCTGGATACACAATTAACTAAAAAGGAAACGATAGATGTTTAAGAATGTATTAATCACTGGTGGCGCTGGTTATGTTGGTTGTGTATTGACTCGTCAATTGCTGGGTGCTGACTATGATGTGACTGTTTATGATGCGATGTATTTTGGACGCGACGGTTTGCCGGAACACTCAAATTTAAGAGTGATTGAAGGAGATATTCGAGACACCCCAAAACTAAAAAATGCTTTTGAGGGGATGGATATTGTCCTGAATCTAGCTTGTATTTCAAATGACCCTAGCTTTGATCTGGATGAGAACCTAAGTAAAAGCATTAATTTTGATTGTTTTGAACCCATGGTTGTTGCTGCTAAGCAAGCTGGTGTAAAACGTTTTATTTATGCTTCTACAAGCTCAGTGTATGGAGTGAGTTCGGCACCTGACGTGACAGAAGAACATCCATTGGTACCTTTGACCTATTACAACAAGTTTAAAGGGCTATGTGAGCCGTTGTTGTTTAAGCATCAGTCACCTGAGTTTACTTGTGTGACGGTTCGGCCTGCAACTGTTTGCGGTTATAGTCCGCGGACTCGTTTAGACCTTTCAGTCAATATTTTAACCAACCATGCAGTTAATAATAACAAGATTACTGTATTCGGTGGTTCTCAGCTACGTCCTAGCCTGCATGTCAATGACATGGCAGACTTGTACAAACTTCTATTAGAAGTTCCAAATGAAAAGATAGCTGGTCAGACATTCAATTCAGGTTACGAGAATCATAGCATCGCAGAGATTGCTGGGATGGTTCGAAAAGTAGTTTTAGAGGAGTTTCCCAAAAAAACAGATATTCCGATTGAGACAGTGCCAACGGACGATCTGAGATCCTACCATATTAATTCGGACAAGATTGCTCGGGTTCTCGGGTTTAAACCTAAACGCAACATTGAAGATGCTGTTAGAGACCTATGCAAAGCTTTTAAAGATGGCCAACTTCCAAATAGTTTCACGGATGATCGATACTACAATGTCAAAACCATGAAGAATCTAGATGCCAAATAAAGCTATTGCGCTTGTAACTGGTGGCGCCGGGTTTATTGGAAGCCACATGGTAGATTTGTTGATTGAAGAAGGCTGCGAAGTTCGAGTAATAGATAATTTATCAGGTGGTCGCGAAGAGAATCTTGCACACCATCATTCTAATGCCGTTACTTTAGAACATCGAGATATTCGACAAATAATGCCAGGTGATGCGGTATTCCAAGGCGTGGATTATGTGTTTCATTTTGCTGGACTTGGAGATATCGTGCCATCTATTGAGCGTCCGCTCGAATATATGTCAGCCAATGTCCAGGGTACTGTACAAATGCTTGAGTGTGCGCGTTTTGCAGGTGTTTCAAAATTTGTCTATGCGGCATCTTCTTCGTGTTATGGGCTTGCCGATGTGCCTACCAGAGAAGATCATCTGATAGCACCGCAGTATCCCTATGCATTGAGTAAATATCAAGGTGAACAGGCCTGTTTTCATTGGCATCGTGTTTACGGCTTGCCAGTAAATTCGATTCGAATATTCAATGCCTATGGAATCAGATCTAGAACTTCGGGGGCTTACGGTGCTGTTTTTGGTGTTTTCTTAAAGCAGAAACTAGCAAGAAAGCCGTTTACAGTTGTAGGCGATGGGGCACAGTCCCGTGATTTCTTATATGCGTCTGATGTTGCAGATGCTTTTTATTTGGCAGCGATGACAAATCGGGCTGGTGAAATTTATAATCTTGGCGCAGGTAATCCGCAGACAATTAAATACTTGGTAGAGCTGTTAAATGGCCCTGTGGTGTATTTGCCAAAACGTCCTGGTGAACCGATGTGTACCTGGGCGAATACTTCCAAGATTCAAGCACACTTAGGATGGGCGCCCAAAGTAAGTTTTGAAGAAGGCGTTAAACGAGTAGTCGCAAATATTGATTATTGGCAAAAGGCGCCTCTGTGGAATCCAGATAGCATCGCGGGTGCGACAAAGACATGGTTTGATATGCTAGAGGGGGCGTAGGGAAATGGACACAGAGAGCAGAGATCTACTTGCTCACAAGATCAAAACTGTTGATCAGCTCTGTGAGTTAATAGGAGCTCGTCCTCGGAAAAAGAAAGTAATCATGTGTCATGGAACATTCGATGTGGTTCATCCAGGACACATTAGACATCTGTTATATGCAAAAACGAAGGGCGATATACTCATTGCTAGTTTGACGGCTGATGAGCATATCGTCAAAGGAAATGTTCGACCTTATGTGCCAGAAGATTTGAGAGCGATGAATCTAGCCGCGCTGGAAATGGTCGACTACGTGATTATTGATCGACAAGCGACACCCCTGCAAAACCTGAGTGCTATAAAACCCGACTATTTTGCTAAGGGTTATGAGTATTCCGCTGGAGCCCTTCACCCTAAGACTCAAGAGGAGGTGACGGTTTTAGAAAATTACGGTGGTGAAATCATCTTTACACCAGGGGATATTGTCTATTCGTCTTCGGCATTGATTGAATTAGCGCCACCGGAGATAGCTACTGAAAAATTGATGACTCTCATGCAAGCAGAGAATATTAGCTTTAAAGACCTATATGCTACGCTCGAACGATTTAGGGGAATCAAAGTACATGTTGTGGGAGACACGATTGTTGATAGTTATTCCCATTGCAATGTAATTGGTGGCATTACAAAGACGCCAACAATGAGCGTGTTGTTCCAGGAAAGGACTGATTATGTGGGCGGTGCAGGAATTGTGGCCAAACACCTTCAAACTGCTGGTGCCCAAGTAACCTTTTCGACTGTATTGGGTGATGATAAGTTGAAAGAGTTTGCTTTGAAAGATTTGGAAGCGGCTGGTGTGCAAGTATGCCCCATTATCGATACAACACGACCCACTATTAACAAAAATGCGATTGTGGCAGGGGGATATCGGTTGCTCAAAGTGGACA
The DNA here is from genome assembly GCA_016764955.1 of Deltaproteobacteria bacterium. Lineage (GTDB taxonomy): Bacteria > Myxococcota > UBA727 > UBA727 > JABDBI01 > NORP243. The sequence continues at coordinate 20,153 of JAESQZ010000163.1, forward strand.
CATTGGACAATCGATCTATTTCTGACAAGCAGATTGAGATTTTGAAAAAACAAATCGCTGAAACTAAGACAGATACAGTCATATTCAGTGACTTTCGTCATGGTATATTCAATCGTCACACGATTCCAAGCCTTGCTTCGGCCATTCCAGAAGGTGTATTTAAGGTTGCAGATAGCCAAGTGGCCAGTCGTTGGGGTAATATTCTTGAATTCGAAGAATTTGACCTGATTACGCCAAACGAACGTGAAACCCGATTTGCTTTAGGTGATCAGGATTCTGTTATTAGACCTATGGCGCTTGAGTTATTCAAGCGTTCAAAATGTAAAACTCTGATTCTTAAATTGGGAGAGCGCGGTACAATCACGTACCGTTCTAAGGCATTGGTCGATTATCGAGCATTTTTCGCTATCGATAGTTTCGTTGAGCGTTTGGTAGATGCAGTAGGTGCCGGTGATGCACTATTGGCCTATTCTACACTGGCCATGATACGAACTGGAAATGAGGTCATGGCCTCTATATTAGGCGCTATGGCTGCAGCAGTTGAATGCGAGCATGATGGAAATGAACCTGTGATGTTGGAAGCAGTCAGGAAGAAGATTCACCGTGTGGAAACACACGCATTGTATCACTACGATGGATAATATTATTGTTGGACTCGGCGTTCAAGGGATGAAGCGGCTTTGTGTTGCTGGTAAGGAAGTGGTTGCAACCATTGATCCTGTACACCCTAAAGCTGATTATCGGTCAGTGATGGATGTTCCTTTAAATAACTACGAGGCAGCTTTGGTTTGTACACCAGATGATGCCAAAATAGAGCTGCTGACTTATTTGTTGAGCAATGGCAAGCATGTTTTAGTAGAAAAACCTTTGCTGACACGAGACAATAGTGAGCTTATTCGGCTGCAAGAACTTGCAAACTCCAAGCAAGTTGTTTGCTATACAGCGTATAATCATCGATTTGAACCGCATTTTATGCGGATGAAGCATTTAATTGAGTCAGAGGAACTGGGTCAGATTTATTGCGCACGATTGTTTTATGGCAACGGGACTGCTCGCTTGGTTCGAAACTCGTCGTGGCGTGATCAAGGTGGTGGCGTATTGCCCGATCTGGGTTCACATCTGCTCGATACGGCGTTGTTCTGGTTTGGAAAACCATCAGCTCGGTTTGATGTTTATTCAGCGAATCGTTTTGAAAATCGTTCTTTTGACCATTTTTCATTTGGCTCAAAAGGGTCACCTTTGCTGCAATTTGAAATGACTTTGCTTAGCTGGCGCAATCATTTCTACGCCGATGTCTTCGGGGAATATGGCAGCGCACATATCCAATCACTCTGTAAATGGGGACCGAGTAGTTTTATTCGGCGTTTTAGAAATCTACCCAGTGGAAGACCTGACGAAGAATCCAATACTTTGGTTCAGCCAGACCCCACTTGGGAGCTTGAATATAAGCATTTCAAAGAGCTTTGTTTGAATGGGAAAAGCAATATCAAAAATGATATTTGGATTAACACTATGCTCAAGGATTTAATGCAATGAGAATCGGATTTACTGGCATGACCCATCTTGGTCTTAACTCTGCGGTCGCAGCAGCTGAAAAGGGCTTTGAAGTCGTCTGTCATGATTCAGATCCAGTTCGAATATCAAATCTTGCACAACATGAATTGCCTGTGGTTGAGCCAGGTCTTCTCGAGCTTTTGAAAAAGAACATCGATAGATGTGCATTTGCGACAGATGTGGGTGATTTAAGAGCTTGCGATGTTGTGTATATCGCTCCCGATGTACCGACTAATGATCTGGGTCAAAGTGATTTGGAGCCTATTACAAGCTTGGTCTGCCAAATGGATGAAGTGCTTCGGCCAGAAACCATCTTGGTTATTTTGAGCCAAGTTCCTCCAGGTTTTACCAGGCGGTGTTTGGGCTCTAGGAGATCTCTGTTTTACCAAGTCGAGACGCTTATTTTTGGGCGTGCTATTGAGCGGGCACTTTATCCTGAACGTATTATTGTCGGGTGTTTGAATCCAGGTGATCCACTGCCGGTGATTTTTTCGAGATTTCTCGAAAGCTTTCGATGTCCCATTTTGCCTATGCGCTACGAGAGCGCAGAACTTGCCAAGATTTCTATCAACATGTGTTTGGTTGCCTCAGTGAGTGTCGCCAATACATTGGCTGAGCTATGTGAAAATATTGGAGCCAACTGGTCAGAAATAGTGCCTGCACTGAAACTCGATAAACGTATTGGCCCACATGCTTATCTTGCACCTGGCCTAGGAATTGCAGGTGGTAATCTGGAGCGAGACTTAAAGACGGTGTGTAACTTGGCAGACCAGCATGGCAGTGATGCGGGTGTTGTTCGTGCTTGGATGGCCAACAGCACTTATAGACGCGACTGGGTCCTGCGTACGCTTCATCGTGAGATTTTAGCTGTTATGAACGATCCGGTGATTACAGTGCTGGGGCTTGCCTATAAACCAGATACGAATTCTATCAAAACTCAGCTTCTGTTGCATTGCTGAAAGATCTGAAGGCGTATCGCACACGGGTATTTGATCCAGTTGTTCAGAATGAGGGGTCCAATGAACTAGACGCCTGTGAAGGGGCTGATGTTTTGATTCTCATGACACCCTGGGAACAATTCGCCAAGCTGGATCCGATCCAAATACAACGAAAGATGCGGGGTAGATTAGTTATTGATCCCTATGGCGTCCTAAACGCTGAATCCTGCCATACAGCTGATCTTCAATATTTTACTTTGGGAGTGACATGACAATTCAAAATCGTGTGGTAATTTTAGGCAGCAGAGGCTTTGTGGGTGGGGCACTTTGTAAGCAGCTCGAAGCAGTAGGTACTCAGGTGGTTGCTCCAGCATCTATGGAGATAAACCTGGCTGAAACAGGTTGCATTGATAAACTGCTTGCATTGCTAAAGCCATCTGATGCAGTTGTGATGCTCGCAGCGCTCACGCCAGACAAAGGTCGTGATATTGCAACATTGATGAAAAATTTAGCCATGATGCAGAATGTATGTGCTGCACTTGGTCAATCTGCTTGTGCCCATTTTACCTACTTTAGTTCCGATGCCGTCTATGATTCTGCGTTAAGCCTTGTAGGCGAGGATACGCCAGCTTCTCCACAGGATCTCTATGGTGTCATGCATTATACGCGTGAGATTATGGCTAAAAGTCTAAAAATACCTGTTCTTATCCTGAGACCGACACTTATTTATGGTTTGGGTGATACGCATAACTCTTATGGCCCCAATCGATTTCGACGAATGGCAGAGAAAACAGGTGAGATTACACTGTTTGGTGAGGGTGAAGACAAACGTGATCACATTCATATAGACGATGTTATAGCTTTCACTTTATGCTGTCTGATGTCCAAGAAAACAGGCATACTAAACCTGGCTACTGGAGTCTCCAAAACTTTTTATGAAGTGGCTAAGAGTGTCTCAAAACAATTTGAGAACCCCATTAAGATTATAACCACTCCGCGTGTGAATCCAGTCACACAGCGTCACTATGATGTGACCCGTCTTATCAAAACATTTCCAGATTTTCGATTTAAAGGAGAAATTGCCTGATGTCACGATATGCAATCATTGGTGGAGGAGGCGTATTTGCTATTCATTTTGCAAAATATTTGCTTGAGCAAAACAGCACGGAATCCGTTCTTTCTATTGGCCGAAATCCACCCAAATCTTCTGCGTTTACGTTGGATATAGGTAAAGAGGATAGTCGTTTCAAATACGAACAAGTTCATCTTGTTTTTGAGCAAGATCGCTTATTTGAGTTATTTGATCAGATGCAGCCTAAATATATAGTTAATTTTGCCGCTTTGGCGTATGCCACCTCGTGGGAGAAGTCCTTTCGCTATTATGAAACAAACGTCGTTGCTGTGGCTAAGATGTGTGAGCAGCTAATGAAAAGAGACTACTTGGAGCGCTTTATTCAGATAGGCACTTCAGAATTATATGGATCTGTGACTAAACCTGCAGATGAAGATTATCCCATACAGCCAACAAGTCCCTATGCAGTCTCAAAACTTGCGGCTGATATGCACCTTGAAACTCTGTGGCAGGTGAAAAAATTTCCGATGAATATTATTCGCCCATCGAACGCCTATGCTCCAGGGCAATTGATGTATCGCATATTGCCACGGGCTGTGTATGCGGGGCTAACGGGACAGAAATTACCACTTCAAGGTGGTGGCTTGGTGAAAAAATCATACATGCATGCCTACGACCTGGCGCGAGCCATCGATTTGGTTATGAAGAAGGCGCCATTTGGGAAAATTTATAATGTAGGACCTCAAGAACCTGTTTCGATTCGGCACTTAGTTCGGCTGATTGCAGAGGGTCTTGGGATGGAGTTAGATCAGTTGGTTGACATAACGCCTGGGCGCGTCGGTGAAGACTCACAGTATTGGCTAGATAGCAGTAGGATTCAGAACGAATTGGGCTATCGAGAAGCTATTTCTATCGAAAGAGGCATTCAAGACATGATTGACTGGGGCAAAAGATATCTCCCCTTATTACATAACGAACCGATGGAGTTTGTTCTTCGAGCTTAGCTAAGTATGATTGAAAAAATTAGCTTATCCAGACAAGATCTAGAAGAACTTGAGTGTCTGAAAGTAAATCCAGCAGATATTCAAGACGATTACTATGATTACTCAAAAATTGTGGTTAAAAAGCCGTGGGGTTATGAATATCTTATTTTTTCTAATGCCAAAGTCGCCGTCTGGGTTCTTTATCTTAAACGAGACGCACAAACCTCTGTGCATTGCCATCCCAATAAGAAAACCTCTTTAGTCGTCTTAGAAGGCAAAGTTAATTGTTCGAGCCTTGCGGGGACACGAGCAAGATCAGCAGGAGAAGGGCTTTTAATTGACAAAGGCGTGTTCCATCAAACAACAGCGGTTTCAAAAACCGGCGCTTTTGTGATGGAAATTGAGACGCCCATCAATAAGCGCGATTTGGTTAGGTTAAAAGACAAATATGGACGAGAAGGGAAAGGTTATGAAACCCAAGACCAGTACTGTTTTAATTCGAAAAATTATAACTATATTTCTTTTCAGAGCAATGTAAAAAAGCATTTTGGACATTGTTCCATGGCATTCAAGAAACTAGTTGATTCAAAAAGTCTCAATGAAATTTTAGCATTGGACCCTGAAGATGTCGTGTGCCTGCTCGATGGACGGTTGTTAAACGCATCCGGTCATTCTGTTTTAGATATTGGTGACACAGTTGTTGTCAATGAATTTAGGCAACTGAGACCGGTACAGGTGGATCCAAATTCAGAAATTTTGATTATCAAAAATACAGACCCTATTTCGAAAGTATCAGACATTGTTTCCAGATTGTTAAATGAAAGAAATGTTAAACCTATTTTTATTGTCCCAGGCGATGCCAATGTTCACCTGCTTGATTCCATCGGAAGATGTGATGGTTTAAGTTATGTTTGCATGCGAAATGAAAAGAGCGCTTCTTTTGCGGTTGAATCATTTTGTAAATTGCGCTCAACCGTTGGTGCTCTTGTTGTTTCTTCAGGCTCTTCGGCGATTAGTGCAGTTCCAGGTGTTGCCAATGCCTGGATGGACTCTGTGCCTATGTTGGTGATTTCAGGTCAAGCACGGACAGACCAAAATACAAAAGGTGGTGTTCGACAATTAAGCGACAAATCTCTCTCTATTACCAACCTAGTCAAGTCTATTACGAAGTATGCGGTTGAGGTGTCGGATCCAGCTCAGATTGGCTACCATCTGGATAAGGCTATTTACTTAGCTACTGACGGTAGACCGGGGCCTGTGTGGGTGGATCTTCCTATTGATGTTCAGGGCATGAGTATTCATGAAGATGAACTGAGCAAATTTGTTCCTGAAGACAAATCATCTCCTAAGCTAAAAGGACAGATATCGCAGGTCATGGAGATGCTGAAACAGGCATCACGTCCCGTGATATTAGCTGGGCATGGAATTCGTCAGGCTAAAGCGATAGGAGACTTTTTAGCGCTTATCGAACGACTTAAAATCCCAGTTCTCACTTCTCGACGAGGAGCAGATATCATACCCGACGACCATCCTTGGTTTTTTGGTCGACCGGGTGCGTATGGACAACGAAGTGCTAATTTTATTATTCAAAACTGTGATTTGCTCATCAGTATTGGATCGCGCCTGTCAATTCCGTTGATTGGTCGTAATACTAAAGCCTTTGCCAGAGCAGCTCGTAAAATCGTTGTTGATATTGATGCTCATGAACTTCAAAAGCCGACTCTCAAAATAGATTTGCCCATTGCTTTGGATGCAGGCGAATTTATTAGAGAGTGCTTGACATTTTTGCCAGATTCGCTGCCTTCATGTGCTGCTTGGCTTGGGCGCTGCCAAGATTGGCGAGCTAAATTTCCACCTGTCTTATCAAACGACAGTCTATCTTTTGTAAGAATGCTATCAGACGAGATGAATGAAAATGATGTCATTGTAGCGGATGGAGGAGCCAGTTTGATTTATGCTCTGCAGGCTTTTTGCTTTAAATCAGGGCAAAGGCTGATCAGTTCGACGGGACTTGAGCTGCCTGGATTTGCTTTACCAGCAGCGATTGGAGCTTGTATCGCCAGAGACAGCAAATCCATTGTTTGTCTTTGTGAAGACCATGGATTCCAAAACAATCTGCAAGAATTACAGACAATTATTGATTATCAATTACCTATCAAAATTCTGATTTTGAAAAGCAGAGGGCATTCTATTATCCGCAATATACAACGAGATTATTTTGGGAGTCGCTTTGTCGGGACAGATCACGAGATCCGGTTGGGTTCAACGTCTTTGGCACGAATTGCTGAAATATTTGGTTTTCCAGGTGCAACCACTTTGCAAGAGTTGTTAAAAATCAAAGGACCAGCCGTTTTTGAAGTACAGATCGAAGACGATCAAGATCAAATTCCACGTCCTGGGTTTATTATTCGGGAAGATCGAAAATGGATGGCCAAGCCACTGGAGGATATGGTTCCATTTTTAGACCGAAAGACATTTCAAGAGAACATGATGATTGATGTTATTCAGGATGAACTGTGAAGGGATTAGTTTGATGCGCGTTGCTGACTATGTGATTCAGTTTTTTGAAAACCTCGGGGTGGAGCATATCTTCACAGTTTCAGGAGGCGGATCGATTTTTCTTTGCGATGCTTTAGGGACTGCCAAAAAAATGAAATATGTGGCTTGCCATCATGAGCAAGCGGCATCTATGGCCACAGAAGCCTATGCGAGAGTTCGCAATGATTTAGGTGTGACTTTGGTGACAGTAGGGCCTGGTGCTACCAATACGGTAACGGGGGTGGCAGGATCTTGGTTGGACCACGTTCCGCATGTTACAATTTCAGGACAAATATTTTTAAATCAAACCATTTGCAAAAACCCTGGGTTGCGCACAATGGGTGTGCAAGAGATTGATATTGTCAGCATTGTTAAGCCCATTACGAAATATGCGGTGATGATAGAAGATGCGACTAAGATTCGTTACCATCTTGAAAAGGCTGTCTATTTAGCAACACATGGCAGGCCAGGTCCAGTTTGGATTGATATTCCAGGCGATATTCAAAAAGCTGAGATTGATCCTAAACTCCTCCATGGATTTGAACCTGAAGAATCGTCTGTATCAATCGAACCCGAATTAAAAGAAAAAGTGAAGTGCTTTATTAAGCTGTTACAGGCAGCAAAACGGCCTTTGTTGCATGTCGGGCAAGGGGTTCGGATTTCCGGTGCCGAAGGAGAAATGTTTGAACTGATAGAAAAATATAAACTTCCCTTTGTTACAGCTCGAAATGCAAATGATATTACCTCGTCTGACCATGAACTCTTCGTTGGTCGTCCTGGAACATTTGCGCAGCGAGGTGCTAACTTCGCAGTTCAGACATCTGACTTGTATCTTGCCGTTGGAACACGTTTATCACTTTCTCAAACGGGATTTAACTCTCACGATTATGCGCGCAATGCCAAGACTGTTATGGTAGATGTTGACTGGGCAGAGTTAAATAAAAAGACTTTGAAGCTCGATTTGAAGATTCAGGCAGATGCGAAATTATTTTTTCAAGAGTTACTACGCCAATTATCTGAGGAAGACCTGAATACGCACCAATGGGCTTCGTGGATAGAAAAATGTCAAACGTGGAAACATCGATACCCGGTTGTTCTCCCAGAATTTCGTGAGCAAGTTGATAGCATTAATTCTTATCATTTTATTGATGTTCTATCAGATGTTTTGACTCCAGAAGATACGATTGTAACAGATATGGGCTTCGCCTTCCAGAATACACACCAGGCCTTTCGAGTTAAAAAAGGTCAAAGAATGTTCACCAATTGTGGTTTAGCCTCTATGGGCTGGGGTTTGCCGGCAGCAGTTGGAGCTTGTTTTGGCAGCGGTAAAAAGAGAACGATTTGTTTGGCTGGCGAAGGGGGACTGATGATGACCATCCAAGAGATGGCGACGATTATGCATCATCGTCTTCCAGTAAAGTTGTTTGTTTTCAATAATGGTGGTTATCTGACGATTAAGCAAACGCAAGAGTTTGGATTTGGTGGCCGTTTGATGGGGATTAATGCCGAAACTGGACTTTCGTTCCCAGATTTCATGAAAATTGCTGAGGCTTATCAATTCAAGGCGCTTCGTCTGGATTCGCATGAAAGTCTCAGGCAACGCCTAGAAGAAGTTGTTAATTTCGAGGGCCCGGTTTTTTGTGAAATTATGATGGATCATAATCAGTTGCAAGCACCACGAGCGGTCAATCGAAAAAATTCTGATGGCACCATGAAACAAACTCCGCTCGAAGATAGTTATCCATTTTTGGATCAGAGAGAAGTTCAAGAAAATCTAAACATTGCTAGTTAGGAGAAAAAAATGCAAAAAAAAGCGATTATTATGGCGGGGAAATTGATTCAGGATCACGAGTTTATCTATCCGTATTATCGACTTCAAGAAGAAGAATTCGAAGTCGATGTTGCCGTCAGAGGGAAAGAGACGGTAACGGGTTTTCTTGGAGCCAAGGTGGTTCCGACGAAAGATATTCCGGAACTCAAGGTTGAAGATTACCAGGTTTTGGTTTTGCCAGGTGGCGCTAAAGCTATGGAGTATATGAGGCAGGACCAAGATATTTTGAACTTTATCGCTGATTTTCACGCTTCTGGTAAAGTGATCGCTTCGATTTGCCATGCTGGTCAGTTATTAATCTCGGCCAAGCTGGTGAAAGACAGAAAAATATCAGCCTATTATAGTATCAAAGACGATGTTAATAATGCCGGTGGAACTTATATCGATGCGCCTTTTGTTACGGATGATCGCATTGTAAGCTGTCCTCACTACAAGCATCTAGGCCCATGGATGAAAGAAGTTATTCATCAAGTCCAGAAGACCTGTGGATGATTAGATTTAAAGGCATTTTGTTTGATTTCGATGGCACATTGGCAGACACGATGCCTGGGCATTATATGGCCTGGAAAAGTGCTCTTTCAGAGCATGGTATTGATGTTCAGGCAAACGATTATTATCCCCTGGAAGGGATGCAGCTTCATGAAATCGCCATGAAATTAACAAGGGAGCAACGTTGGACAAGAAATGCGATCGATGAGCTCGTTCAACGAAAGAAGCGGTGCTATGTTAATAAGAAATCGGTGAGGTTATATCCAGGTGTAAACTCTCTCATCGCAGAGCTCAAGGCACAGCGAATTCCGATGGGTATTGTAACAGCAGGACATCTCGATCAATTGCAGTTGTCAGCTCCGATAGAATTTTTAAAAAAATTTGATGCACTCATAACGGGCGATCAAGTTTCGAAGGGGAAGCCTCATCCAGAGCCTTATTTGCGAGGAGCCAAGGCACTTGGACTGGATCCACAAGAGTGCATTGCCGTGGAAAATGCGCCGCTAGGAGTTCAATCAGCGAAGCAGGCAGGGACATATTGTATTGCAATTTGTTCAACAGTTAGCAGACAAGATCTGTTGGGTGCCGATGAAATTTTGGATCGATTTGAAGAATTGAAAACATGCGCGAATTTGATATTTTAAAAGGTTACCCGGAGCCGAAAGAACCTCGATGGGTTCACCAAAACATTAGAACAATTCAAAATCGTATCAACGCCTCCTATCGAGATCGAAAATTCTACGACGGAGATCGAAATGATGGATATGGGGGTTTTCAGTACGATGGGCGATGGGAACCGATTGCTCGGAATATTTGTAAAAAATATGCTCTCGATGATCAGTCTGCTATTTTACAAATTGGATGTGACAAAGGATTTCTACTCCACGAATTGTTACAATTGCATCCAGGCATGGAAGTAGTTGGGACTGAAATCTCTGATTATGCAATTGCTTGTGGAATGCCCTTGGTCAAACCAAAGATTCAAAAAACGCCATTCCAAACTTTGCCTTTTCGAGATGGAAAATTTGATTTCGTGATTGCTATTGGAGCTGTCTATACGCTGAATTTGTCGGATGCCATCGCTTGTCTCAAAGAGATTCAGCGAGTTTCCAAGGGAAAAAGTTTTATTACGCTGGGTGCTTATGATGGCGAAGAAGACTTCCGTTTGTTTAGATATTGGACATTGTTGGGGTGCACTGTTTTACCCAAGTCAGATTGGATCGAAGTGCTCAAACATGTAGGTTATACTGGTGACTATAAATTTAATACTGCTGGTTCATTGAATCTAAAGGAGGCGTTTGATGTTAAATCGCTACAATGAGCTTTGGAATAAAATTGATAACGAAGACACAAGGCCCCGTTTTGCGCGTCATATTATCGAGATGGCCTACGATGAATTTGAAGCAAAAGTTTTGGAGCAGAATCCAGGGTTTGTAAAAGAAACAGTTGAATCGTTGTACTCAGGCGATGTTTATTTGCTTAAAAATGGTTTTTCAAAACAATTTATGGAGCGTTTAATTGATAAAGTGTTCCATGTTTTTCAATCTGGACCATCAAGATTTTATAAAATGCTGGAGGGGTGCCCTAATTTTCATCGAATTCATGATGAGGAGGCTTCAAAAAAATACATTTTTCAATCAGTTCGACATTCATATTACTGGTTCCCTTGGAATGGCGATTCTATGGGTGTGAATCAGGGAATCATGAAACGCTGGAGAATTTTTAAATTTCTAGGTGGTTTTCGACTAGATGAGTATGAAAACAATACGCCAAAAGATGGGGTTGTTGATCGTTTTCAAGTGGCCAGATACCTGCCTGGGATAGGTCGTGTTGAAACCCATTCTGATCCATTTCAAAATCAAAGATTTTTTATTTCTGGTTTTATGAGTAAACGTGGAGTTGACTATGAAAAAGGTGGGTTTTATGTGGTTTCCCCAGGAAACAAATTGAAAGACATCGAAGAGTTTGTTGATGTTGGGGATATTAGTATTGGCTACGCAACTATTTTGCACGGTGTTGATTTGGTAGATCCAGGCAGACCAGTAGACTGGGCTAAGAATGATGGTCGTTGGTGGTTCGGAGTATATAGTAATTCAACAGATGCAGTGCCTAATCGAGCCATAGGTAAGCCTGTACGGATATCTTTGACGCGTGAAAGCTAAACGAATTTTAATTACAGGCGCATCGAAGGGGCTGGGTGCTGTTGCTGCGAAAGCATTTGCCAGTCAGGGAGCCCATATAGCTCTGGTTGCACGTTCAGGAGAACATTTGGAGCGAATTTGTCAATCGTGTGAATTTCCTGAAAGACATAGAATTTTTACTACCGATTTGATGCAAATGACAAAAATCCAATCTGTCGTACAAGAGATAAAAGAATTTCTCGGTGGTATCGATATTGTTCTTCATGCAGCTGGAGGTGGACTCGGATTGCGAGAAGACTTGCTTGGGCACGAGGATTTTTCGAAACTCTTTGCCTTGAATCTTGGAGCGGCTGCTGAGATCAATCGCTGGGTTGTACCCTCTATGAAAGATCAAAACTTTGGCAATCTTGTTCACGTAGGATCGATCGCGTCTAGTGAAGGCATTGGGTCTGTTGGTTATAACACAGTGAAGGCAGCTTTAGCCGCTTATGTTCGAAGTCTTGGCCGAGAATTGGCACGCTTTAATATTGTGGCAACAGGAATCCTACCAGGTGGATTTATCGCTCCTGAGAATGCCATGGCTAGACTTCAAGAAAACAAGCCAGATGTCTATCAAAAATTTACTGAAGAACGTTTGCCTCGAAAAAAAATGGGTGAAGCCGAAGAGTTGATACCTATTCTGACACTTCTATGCTCTGAAGGGGCTTCGATGATGGGTGGGTGTCTTGTGCCCATCGATGCTGGAGAAGGAAGAGCTTACTGCGCTTAAATTTGGAGATGACAATGCCATCGTATTTTGTGCCTTACGCAGCCTTATCGATCGAGGCTTCACGGATCAAAGATGAGCTTATGCGAGCCATCGAGAAAGTGCTTGATGGTGGTCGCTATATACTCGGGCCGGAAGTAGGTGGTTTTGAGTCTGAGTTTGCAAAATATTGCCAGACAGAGTTCGCCTGTGGTGTCGATAATGGAACCAGTGCTCTGTTTCTGGCACTTCGCGCAATGGGTATACAAGAAGGTGATGAGGTTATTACGGCTCCAAACTCGTTTGTTGCCTCTGCTTCTTCTATTGTATTAGCGGGTGCAAAACCTGTATTTATAGATATAGCCAATGATGGCAATATAGATCCACAAAGGCTTGAAGAAGCGATTACCCCCAAAACTCGAGCCATCATGCCCGTGCATTTGAC
>JAESQZ010000164.1 GCA_016764955.1 Deltaproteobacteria bacterium
ACCTGTTGAATCTGTTACAGTAACAGTGTAGGTTCCTCCTGATATACTGGTAAGATCTTCTGTTGTAACTCCATTTGACCAGGAATACGTAAACGGAATAGTTGTACCGGAAGTAGTTAGATCAATACTACCATCTCCTGTGCCACCACAGGAAACGTCTGTTTGGGTTATGTTAACAGAGTACAGTGCTGGTTCGTCTACATTAATGCTTGTAACATCCTGGCAGCCATTTGCATCGGAAACCGTTACCCGATAAATTCCTGTTGCTAATGAAGATATACTGGCAGTAGTTGAACTATTCGACCAATTATAGCCGTAAGGAGTTGTACCACCAGAAACAATAGCCGAGGCACTTCCATCAGTACCTCCGCAAACAGATACATCAGTTTTAATATCCGATGATGATAATATAGTTGGTTCATTGATGGTGTCTCTAAGAATTGTCACGCTGGTATCTGCATCCGTAATCGTTACGGTATATACACCGGGGAATAATCCTGACAAATCCTCAGTCGTAGCTCCAGTTGACCAAGAATAAACGAATGGAGGAACTCCGCCTATAATTGAAACCTCAGCAGTACCATCACTTCCACCGTTACATCCCACATCTATCCCAATTAGGCTAACTATTAAACTTTCAGGCCAGGCAACCGTTGCGGTAATAATACCTGTACAATTGTTCGCATCAGTAACCGTTGCGGTATATACTCCAAGGGCTAAACCAGCAAGATAGGGAGCAGTTCCACCATTTGACCAACTATAGGTAAACGGCAAGGAACCACCTGAAACAGTTACACCTACTGTTCCATCTGTTGCTCCAGGCATTGTGATATCGGTTTTACCTGAAGATAGCACCAAAGCAGATGGTTCCAGAATTGAATCTTGTGAAACAATTTGGCAATCGTTAGCATCCCTGACAGTTAATCCATATACTCCAGCATTTAAATCTGAAATATCACTAGAAGTTGCACCACTAGACCATCCATAAGAATAAGGGGAAGTTCCTCCTGATATACTTGTAATTATTGAACCATTGTTTGATCCAAAACAACTGATATCGTTTTCTGTAGTATTTAGTACCAATACAGATGGCTCATCAATTGAAAACGACCTAATTGCTTTACAGCCTGTTGAATCTGTAATAGTTATGGTATAAGTGCCTAATGCGAGACTTGTTATATCATCAGTTGTTGCACCATTGGACCATGAGAATAAAAAGGGAGTGGTGGTTCCAGTAATAGTCAAATCAATCGATCCATCAATGTTGCCATTACAATTAACATCAGACTGCGAAGAAGTAACAGAATAGGTAGCTAGTTCATCAATGGTAATGCTACCACTAATTTGACAGCTATTAATATCCAATATATTAACTTCATAAATTCCAATTATCAAACCAGAAATATTAGAAGTTGTAACTCCATTTGACCATGAGTATTCGTATGGTGTAGTTCCACCTGACGCAACTGCATCTGCAGTACCATCAGATCCTCCGCAAGATGTTACATCAGTTTTACTAATCGAAACTGATAAGATAGGAGGTTCAGATATTGTATGAATAGCCGTTGTTTGGCAATTGTTAATATCCCTAATAGTCACAGTATAGTTACCTGCAATTATGCTTGTAATGTCTTGAGATGTAGCACCATTTGACCATGAATAAACATAGCCGGGAGTGCCTCCTGAAACAGTTAAATCAATTATTCCATCATTATTTCCATTACATCGAACATTACTTCCTGAAGTACTCCCGGTTAAATTTACAGGTTCACCAATCGGTATAGTTGATATTTTAATACATCCATCACTATCGGTTAATGTTACAGTATATGAACCTTGTGATAATCCTATTATGACTTGAACGGTATCCAGCGTGCTCCATAAATAAAAATAAGGGGATACTCCTCCAGACCCAGCAACAGCTGCAAATCCATCAACCAAACCAAAGCAACTTATATCTGAATAAGAAGGTGTTATAATAAGTTCGTTCGGTCCATCAATGGTAATGCCGACTACAGTTCCGCAATCCGAAGAATCAGTTATACTAACAGTATAAGTCCCTACACTAAGAGTGGTAAGGTTTTGCGTTGTAGATCCATTTGACCAAAAATATGTAAAAGGGCTGGTACCTCCCGATATGGTTAAATTGATCGCCCCAGCAGAATCACCAAAACAACTTACGTTTGATTGAGAAGAGCTAACAGTAAAATTGTTTGGTTCATTGATAGTAACACTTGCTGTATTTTGACAAAAATGGCTATCCAAAATTGAAACTTGATATATTCCAATTGGCAATCCAGATATACTGGTAGTAGTAGCACCTGTTGACCATGTATATTCATAAGGAGTAGTACCTCCGGATGCACTAGCAATGGCTGTTCCATCTGAACCGCCACAAACAGTGACATCAGTTGTACTTGTTGATATTGTTAAAGCTGGTGGCTCAGAAACTGCATAACTGCTAGTTGTTTTGCAATCATTATTATCTGTAATTGTCAATGTATAATTCCCTGCGTTAATGCTCGAAATGTCATTAGAAGTTGCACCACTGAACCAATCGTAAATGTAAGGTGTAATCCCCCCGCTAACTGAAACTGAAATACTTCCATCTGAAGAATCTGCACATGAGGCATTTTGAATGGTAGCAACTATTTGAATATTACTAAAGATGACTTGCATTGTGTCAGGGCAACCTTCCTTTGTATAAACGTATTCTTCTGTTCCTGATAAACCCGAAATATCAACGATCCCGAGATTTGAGTCAATCATTCCCTGCCCGGTCCATGTTCCTCCTGAGGGTTTACCTATACTCAGAGTTAACAAGCTTCCGTCACAAACAATTGTATCAGATGGTGCTTTGGCTCCTGTTATTTTGAGTTTAATCGTATCCGTACATCCTTGATAAGTATAATACAAGGAGTGTAACATAGACATAAACGTCCAGGGAGTAGCATCTACATTTAAGGAATCTGTACCAACCATCGCCACATTTGAACTACCCGTCCAAATACCACCTGAAGGTGCACCACCGAGAAATACAATATCAGATTGCGTTTTGCAATATTCAACAGTGTCGTTACCTCCTATAACTTCTAAGGGTTCGTTTATAATTACCGAATCTATTAAATCAACACAAAAGTTGTCATCATAAACTGTTACACTATAAGTCCCAATAGATAGATCAGAAATTATTTGAGTGGTATCAGAAGTATTCCAGGTATAGTAATATGGTGTTGTTCCTCCAGTTACTATGGCATTCACAAAACCATCCTGCATACTAAAACAGGAGATATCAGTTTGTGATAGGGACAATATCAACGGATCTGGTTCACCAAGCGTACCACTCCTAATGGCTTTGCAACCTGTTCCATTCGTAATAGTAACTGTATAAGCTCCAGCTGAAAGCGAGTTTAGGTCTTCTGATGTTGTGCCATTGGTCCATGAATAAAAATATGGTTGGGTGCCTCCAGAAACTGTTAAGTCAATTGATCCATCATTGCCGCCATTACAAGTAATATCCGTTTGCGTGATGGTTGAATTAAAGTCTGTAGGCTCATCAATGGTGACGCTGGATACTGTTTGACAACTACTGCTATCCAAAACAGTTACCGTATATATCCCAACAGCTAAGCCCGAAATGCTCGTAGTAGTAGCTCCAAAAGTAGTTACTCCATTAGACCAATAATATTCGTAAAGTGAGGTTCCTCCGAATGCACTGGCATTGGCAGCTCCATCAGAACCTCCACAAACCGAAACATCCGTTGCTTGAATACTCACATTTAATGCTGATGGTTCTGTTAAAGTATTACTTAGAATAAGTTGGTTACCGTTCGCATCTTCTACTGTAACAGTATAGGTTCCTGCAGAAAGGCTGGTTAAATCTTCTGAAGTAGCTCCATTTGACCA
>JAESQZ010000165.1 GCA_016764955.1 Deltaproteobacteria bacterium
GATATCCATCAAGGAAGTTAGTGAGACTTTGTAGGGAGATTCTTCTTCTCTGCGTTGTTTGCGCTTACGTATCATTCTAAAACCCCTGGCACGAAAGCAACTTCATCGAACATGGTTTTTCCTGATGCCGAAACACGAGCAGCATCCATGGTATGGGTGATGTCATTATAGATAACGTCTGGGTTAGCCATGATGATGATTCGTTTTTCCCGTGGGTACTTGGTTTTAAGCTGCTGCAGTTGCTGCTGTAGGGCACTGAAGTTATAAGCTAGTTCAGGACCGTTGGAGATCTTAGGCAAAAGGGGGCCATTTTTTCCCCGTAGCATGTCTCCTGCGACAGAAAGGTTGATGCCTGATTTGAGCAGCATAATCGTGAGGTGAATATCTCGATCCTTTGGATCGACTGGGGCTCCTCCAAATTGAGGCGCTTGGACTTGAATGATGCCGATTGGTAAGAAGGCGGACATGCCCATGAGAACCAGAACCAGCATGAACAACACGTTCATCATGGGTAGGATTTCTGGCTCCGGCAGGCGCTCTGGGGCCTTTCTCTGGCGCCTTCTTCTCCTCATTTTTTTACTCGCTGCGCCAACAGAAGATTTTCGAGTTTTAATGAGCTGGTATCCACATCATCTACAAGTTTTTTAACGGAACCCGATACAAGAAGTTGGAAGAACATAGCGGGAATCGCTACCATCAGTCCGAAGGCTGTGCAGTTCATGGCTATTGAAATAGCCCTGGTTAAGAGAACTGATTTCTGATCAGGTGGAGCGTCAGCAACCACTGAGAAGGCTTCAATTAAGCCCATGACAGTCCCCAAGAGTCCGAGTAGCGTAGCCAAAGAGGCAAGCCCAGAGAGCGTGTGGCTGCGTTTTTGGAGCATAGGGACGCTTTCAGTGACTCCTTCTTCTACGCTCAAGCGAATGTCTTCTTCGCTTTTGCCAATAGAAGACAGTACACGGCTATAGAGAACAGAAAGAGCTGAATCTGGTTTTTTAGAGCTTTGTTGAATGGCTTTTGAAAGATTGCCGGCCTCAACATCTTTCTTGACACTACTGAAAAGTACGCGTGCATCCTGAGAGTGTACTATGTAGAGCGCGTATAAGCGTTCAACGACAACTGCGACCACGAGCATTGAGCAAAATGCGATTGGTAGCATCCAAATGCCACCTTCTACGAAAAACTGAGCAATTCCTTCCATGTCATTCTCCTTTTTTTACCTCACATCAAAGATATCACTTTGGATGCTTTCTTCGATTTTTTTGATTAGATTTTTTTTGCTTAATATAGCTTTTGGGTTTAGAAAATTTAGCCTTGATCTGGGTATTAAAAAGCTGACGTTTGGTTTTTCGACGCTTCCCCAAATTTCTATCTCTTCTAGTGATATTACTCTGGGTGCTTTTTTTTGAGGGTCGCTTTTAGCGCCTAATAGTAAGAGTAGAGCTAATAGAGCTATTGTCATCCCGGGCTCGCGTGCCCTATAGGGTATGACCCGGGATCCAGTGCTGGACCCCGCATCAAGTGCGGGGTGACATGAGTCGGTTTTATTATCATATGCTTTCATCTTGGCTCCTGCCGGTTGCACGATTCAAGTGTTCTAACCATAGCTGAACATCTGAGGAGTCTGGCTCTTCTATGAGAGAGCCTTGAAGTGTTAGCTCCATGGCAGCCCATCTTTTTTGTTGATAAAATATCTGTGAAAGAAGAATCCTGGCTTCTATATCAGCAGGATTAGATTTTAAACGCTTCATGAGGGTATCTAAGTTGATCTTAGTAGCTTCAAATTCGAGTTTTTCCCAAGGTGCGTTTGGTTTGTCGTAATTTTCAGGTGCAACTCGATGTAAGGCGTTTTGGGCTTCATAAGCAAGGATAGTAGAGCTTTGCTGATCAGCCTTTTGAAGAGCTAGCTCATAGGTTTCTTTGGCTTTTTGAGCGATAATACCCGCTTTTTCTTGCAAGAGACTTGCATATTCTTGGCAGGCATTTGATCCGATTGCCTTGACATCACGAGGGCAGGGGGCTTTCAGCATAGAGCGCCATAAATGCTCATAAAGTCCCCCAATGTGTTGTACAGCTTTGGTTGTCCATTGGGATGCGGGATATTGAGCAATGATTGCTTCATAGCCTTTTTGAAGTTTATCCAGCTTTTTAAGCTGTTTAGTTAGTTGATTGCCTTGTCCTGTAGTTGATTTAGAGCGGATCCAAAGAGATTGATAATATTTAAATTGAGGCTCGAGTTTCAAATAGTCAGCCTGAGCGAGCTTGCCGCGATATCGCTTGATGAATCGTTTTTGAATACGTCTAGCTTTCTTTTTGTTTCTGGCTTTTTTGTAGGCTTCAATTGCTCGTGAGTAGGCTTCTACTTGCTCTGCGGGGGTTGAAGAATTTTGGATAAACTTCTCAAATGTTTGCCCGGCTTTTCGGTACTTCTCAGCTGCTTCCCAGTTTAGAGCTGCTCTTAGGATGTTTTGAGTTTGACCTAACTTCATATAAAGAGGAGCTGCTTTGCCAAATTGCAGTAAACGTTCAAAATAGCGAGCGCGCTCTAAACGAGCTTGTTTAGCAAGTTTGCTTCTTGGAAATTGACGTTCAATTTGCTTGAAAGCTTTGGCTGCTTTTTCTAAACGATTCGCTTTTTTAAAGGCCGTAGCAGCGTTAAATAAAATTTTATCGTTAATTTTTGCGTTTGGATTGTTTTCTAAAAGGTCAATGTATTGGTTCGCAATCTGGTCATACTCTTCGAGTGTTTCAGCTTTTGTGTAGAGCTGATTGGCTTTTTTAAAACGTATGCTATAGACAATGCGCTGAAATTCTTTGCCTTTATTGTGGAGATTCTGGTTTTGAAATCGGGAAGCAAGTTCGGCTGCTTGGCTCCAAGCCTCTTCCTGAATTAATTTAGCCAACCAAAGTTTAGCAGCTGAGCTAGCAGCTTTATATTTTGGGTAACTTTTTATGAGAGAGTCAAAGCGCTCATAAGCTTTTTCGAAGTGTCCATGGGAAAGGTGGATTCCACCTGCTTGCAAGAGCAGCGATGGAATATCAGGGTGGTCTGGAGCTTGTTTGGCAAATGCATCTATTGCTTCTTCGTATGAGAAGAGAACCTGAGGGATTCTTTTTGGATGATTGATATCCTCTGGAAGTTCAACCTTTGATAAATTGTAGCTTGGATATTGGGTAGATGCTTCCTTGGCCCAGGTGTGAATAGCGTTGAGGGCTGCTTGCTCTTTAAAGTCGCTACTCCATGGCCAGTCGCGTACTTGAACAAATCCAGCTGCGGCATATTCAAACTGTTTGGCTGCAAAGCAGGCTTCAGCATAATAAAATAGTACCTCATCGAGATGCGCCTGTTCTTTGAAACTACGTGCATATTGCGCATAGTAATAAGCGGCTTTTTTAAATAGCTCAGGATCTTTTTGTGCTTTAGCTTTGGTATGTGTATCGACTGCTAGTTCAAAAAGAGCTTGCTGAATTAGTGGCCTGGCTTTTGGGGTGTTTGAAAATTGGGCAATGAGAGATTTTCGAAGTTCTGGATTTGGATCCAAAGGCAAGAGCTTTTGATGAATTGTAAGATTATCAGGATTTTCAGGCTCGAGGGCAATAGCTGCTTGATAGGATTTAACGGCATCTTTATTGCGTTCATACTTAGCTAAAGAGTCTCCAAGCTGTATGAAGGTATCGCGGGCCCAAATAGGTGTTTTAAATTGGGCTATGTGTTGTTTAAGCTTTTGTGTTGATTGATTTGAGGCATCCAAAAACGATAGAGCGAGATAACGTATAGCTTCGTTGCGCAACAGGTTTTTTTCGCCTGAATTAGTTTCTAAAAGTTTGGTGAATTGCTGAATTGATTTTTGGTGCTTTTTTTGAAGATAAGCTGTCCAGGCATATTTGTAGAGTGCTTTATTGTA
>JAESQZ010000166.1 GCA_016764955.1 Deltaproteobacteria bacterium
CTTCGAACTAAATACTCTGAAATTGGTTAATTGAAACATCACCATCTGGAAAATGGGCCACAATTTTCAGCTGTCCCCCCATTGCCTCAATATAGCTACGGAGCGTGGAAATATACATGTCTGTTCGTCGCTCGATTTGCGAAATATTAGCCTGTTTCGTTGACATAATTTCAGCCATACGCTCTTGGCTAAGATGTTTTGCTTGACGCAGCTCCTGCATAGGCATTTCTGCTAGCATTTGTTTGGCCTTAGCTTCCGATGCAGCACGTGCATTAAGTGACATCTTGTTTTCTAGTTCTTTAAATGGTTTAGCCATGTGTTTTCTTACCTCCCTTTTTAAAAGTCTTCAGGTGCAAATCATAAATCTTATCGGCTTTTGGGACATATTCTTCATAAAATCGCTTTTTGCCAGTCTTATCCCCACCTATCAATAGAACAGCTGCCCTATTTGGATCGAAAGCATAAAACACACGATAAGGCCTCCCCTTGTGCTGTGCCCTAAGCTCTCTCATATGTGAATGACGAGACTGGCTAACGCCGGAACAATGCGGGAATGGAAGTGTTGGGCCTAACGCACGCAAAAGCTTTATTGAAGCACTTACGTCGATTTTCTCGCTCTCATTGAGCTCAGCCCACCATTCGTCAAATTCTTCAACCCGATCGACTTGCCACTCATGCATGCCCAGAATATAACTCAAGAGTTATATAATGTCAAGCTTATAATTCTTAATTTTTCCTAGGCCTTGCCCCCCACTTTTCAAGCGACTCTAGACTAGATAGAATCCAGAAATCTATGAATTCCAATTATTACAACCCAATTATTTCCGCTCATTTCTTGCCTTTTTTTGAGCTGTGGAGGCCTTCCGCCTCTCCAAGAACATAGGTATGAAGAAAACTATAAACCGTATTACAAAACTGTTTTTCCAAATCGCGAGATAACCAAGGTTCTGGCTATCCCTTCTCCAGAAAATTCATTCCTGGTTCTAGCGAATTCTTTCAAGCCATCAAGTCCCGCCACTTCTAGACCTGTTATTTATCAAGAAGTCTTTGAGTGAAGGTGCCGTGAAGTGAAGGTGAAGGTGCCAGGCACTACAGGTTAACAGCTTAGTGACTCTATAATTTGTTGACAGACTGGCTCAAAGCCTCTGCGCCCAAAACTCTGTTTTGTTCGGGATAAGCTTACGGTAACGTTACTATGCGTGGTAGCCAAGCAGCTCGCTATCTCCTCAGTGGATAGTTTAGTATGATACTTAATAAGATGCATGGCCACTAAACGTGGCGTGTTAGGTTTTCCAGGCAGCGTAGTCAGTAATGTATTGAGATGAACATCATAAAATTTGGCAGTTGCTTCAATAATCTCACTAGGCTCTAGGTGGCAGGAAGGTATTCTGGTTGGAAATCCCAAGTGTGAAACATAATGTTTGAAATCTTTGCTACCCAAAACCGACGGGAGCTTCCTAACGTCGTAGTATTCCTCTAATATTGATCTTCGTTTACTTTCAACAAATTGACGAAAAGCTTCTATAGATTTATCAAAAGATGACCGGCGAAATATTTCGTTTGTAAATAGCCAAGTCGGTTTTGGTGCTGTACCTACGAAAGCAGGATAGCTCGACCACTCATACTGATTCAGGCATACTAACAATTTTTGCTTTAATAGGGTTATTGTGAATATAGCGGCTCAATTCAACTAAGTATGAATCCGCATCAATTACAATGGATTTATATCGCCCACGAAATAGAGGCCCATCCCGTTTTTCCATTTTATTAAATTTGCGTGTGTACAGACCAATTAAATCTCGCATACCTTCGCTAAGGCCATCTTCTGGGGTTCGTACTAAAAGGTGGAAGTGGTTGCCCATTAAACAGTAACTGTGAAACTCAATACCATGGACAGCCGACACTTCTGCCATTATTTCTAAAAAGAGTTCATAATGAACTTCTGATTTAAATACTGGCTGTCGAGCAGCTCCACGGTTCATGATATGGTACCAAGCATTTTGGAAACGAATACGAGTTCCTCTAGGCATAATGGCCAAACCATTAGCTTCAGGAAATTAATCGCTTGTTAACCTGTAGTGCCTGGCACCTTTATTTATTCAGGCAAATGCCAATCAGATTCTTAAGGAGGAGAGCAGACAAGCAGCGGAGATGTTTAGTTGGGAGATAGCACCTAGCTGAGGGAGCCGTACGCTTATTTGATGAAGATGCACTAACTGACCCGCTTCATTCAGAGAGAGTATTCAACTGATTTCGAAGCGCAGAAAGCCTACTATAGTAGGGCTCACCTAGCCCATCGAGAATTCCTGTAGATTGGGGGTTAACTCTCTTAGCCAAGCGGTTAAATGCTTCCATTGGGAGTGAAGGCGAAAAATTATATTTCTTCACCCCCAAGCTAGTAGTTCGGTGAGATTCTTCATAAATATTTATCAAACTACCAATATGACTTGCAAGTGTTTCAAAATCAGGGTCTGTGCTACCTGCGGAGACCCAACTATCAAGCTCTTCTTGAAACGCATTAAGCAACAGCCCGTGTGCCTCTATCCCTATTCCCCGTTGTAACATCTCAGCTCTTGTGCTAGCATCTACATAACGAAAGGTTGACGTTAAAGCGTTTAACCAACCCTTTTCGACCATAGCACTCAAAATAGTTTGGCCTCTTAAATTATCCGTAAGCGGTGTGTCTAAATGAAGTCCCTTCGCTAATAGCCGGATTAATATATCGGGGCGATTTCCTCGGATTACAGCCTCTGCCAGGCACATATTACAGTATCCTGGCTGGAAATCGTTTTCCGGTAGCCAGGTAGGCAAGTTCACATTAGGGTTTCCGCCCATCTCTCGCTTTAATAGTGATAACATTAGCTCGAATTTAGCATCAGAGGCTAGTAGTGCGAATATAGTGACCCGAGGAGCGTCAGGAGGCATTTCATTATATTCGTATTCCTTATTAGGGCTCAATTGAAGCCCATGCTCCAATAATATATTTAAGATAGGCTCTGCTTCAGAATCAGGCGTAGACGTAAAAGGATTACTAAGACTATTAACCCGAAACAATTTAGATACCAATTCTAGATAAATTGCTTCTGTAACATCACTCACCTTCGCTCCATGTCCCAGTAATAGTTCAAGTGCCGGCTTCTCTCTTCTCATCACTGCCACCTGAAGCAAGCTTTTCCTCGGCCAAAAGAGATGATCGTTAGGAAAGCGATAATTGGGATCAGCACCCGCTTCAATAAGTTCGCGCAACTCTTCTAAAGTACAATGAGGGTTTCGCATGTGAGTCTGAAGCTGCAAATTCAGAAGTACTCTCTTCAAATCCTGTTTTTCGGACGGGCCAACCTGTAAAAGTAGTTTAGGAAACCCCCTTTCTGTTATTGAAGGATCATTTATATAAATATTTCCATCTAGGTGATTCTTAATGGTCACTATTCGCCTGTCTATAAGACTTAAAGACACTTTTTCACCTGAATTGGGGTTGTTAATAAATCCGACAATATTTTGTTTAACATCAGTTGTCCAATTTTCTATCATTCCTTTTTACTGTGAAACTTTTTTTAGAAGCTCTATGACTTCTGTGATTTTTATTCTTACCCAAAGTCTTGCTTGATTATTTTCGTTATCAGCTGTTTTGTTTTCGGGTTTTGCCTTTAAGAGGTTTTCGAACACTGCCTGTAAGCTATTTAACTTATCTGTACTATTGTCTATACCTGAAAGAAGTCTATGTCGTATATCTACTGAATCAGAGGTGATGGAGGATAGCAGTTGTTCCAGCGCTGCATCATTGCCCTCATATTTTTGTTTAAGAGTACTCTCGAGTCTACTAGGATCCATATTGAGGTAAGCTAAAAAATTCTTAGGAAGAGCAGCTGCCGACGAGTTCACCCTATTCCACTCCTCAGCTCTCTTTGTTTCATCTACAGCATCTGCTCCAGCCCCTGCAACTGGGGCACTAGAATGTAAAGTATTATGAGAAGAAGCAGCTGCCGATGATCCCAGCATCTCTGCTGTATCTCCAGGCTCTGCTCCAGCCCTTGCAACTGCTCCAGCCCCTGCAACTGGGGCACTATGGCGAAAAAATGGATGGTTAGCCATGCCAGCTTTGTCTAAGTCGTCTTGTAATGTACCGTCTTCTTTGACTTTTAGTGCTGGCCTCCAGCCTATACGAGGGCTGGGATTAGCTCGATTGTGTTCAGCTATCTCCTGGTTATGCCTAAGTGCTGTCAGGGTCTGAATGTTAAATGAATAGGAGTTCTTAGCCCTGTTACAGGTCCCGGTCATCACTAAGTTTAAATCTGAGTCATTATTATCAGGATCTTGAAAAATCGAAACCTCTGCCTGAGAGGACCCCTCTGTTCCTAATTTCATTTTAAGATATGCTATATGGTTTTGCAATGCCTCTATTGCTGCAGCGGTGATCCCACCTGTACTTGCTGGATATTGAGGGGGGAGTTGAGATAGTGGCTGTCCGTCACCTGATGATTGAAACTCGTCTACTGCTTCTTTAGCTTCATTAACGCTAGGAGAAGAAGCCGCTGCTTGAACCACATCATCACGTCCACGGATTGCTGCTGCTAACAATTCGGGAGCTTTACCCCCTATCATCTTTGCCGCTTCAAGCAAAGTTTTGCCTCCATACTTCTCATGCTTAGAATCAAATATTTGATTTGGATCAGCACCTTTTTTTATTAATTTAAGTATGTTCGAGAAATTCACATCGGGGTAGTCCATTTCATCTTTAAGTGTATGATTTCTGTCTACAACTCTAGATTTATCGTATTCTAAACTAGCTTTCATTTCGATATTCCTTTTGCTGCATCACGCAAGAATAAGTATAGCATAATTTGTGCCCATTCAGTGGGTTGGCTTAAGCGGTTGATAACCAGCGCAATTCAGACTGGTTGAGATGAGCTCGAATGGCCTCTAAAGCCACTTTTGTTCGGAAAGCATCCGTATGCTGCTGCCTAATTTTCTGAATCATTTAATAACTCCAAATCCGGGTCATTTTAGCCCTTAAAGTCCCCCTTAACCAGTGGTCCTAAATTTGGGGTGCGCTCATAGGAAATTCAAACGCCTTTTTCCGAATGTGCCTTTTACCAACCTTCCAGTTTGAGCCCGATTCCGGTCTAAATTTCTCAAAATCACCCTCAAAGAATGATCTTTGGATCCTCAATTCAGGCGAGGGGTCCGAGCTCATCAAAAACACGCCTGTTTTCATGGCATTTTCCGATTTTTTCACAGGGGCCGGCCATCCCGGGCTTGACCCGGGATCTAGTAAAATTGTGAACTTTACACCCCAAGAGCCGCCTGTTTTAGCTTATAATGTAAGCATGGCAGAAACTCCCAAAGCAGACTTAGCCCGAGCGCTTGTGCAAAATGTGGGAGATGCCGCAGTGGATGTTGATAACCAGAAGCAGACTGTTTCTCCGGCTGTCGATAGTGCTGATTTTGCTTCTAAATCACCAGCTGGGGGCGGCGGCGCTGCTGTTTCGGTGCCTGCCTCCATGTTGGAGGAAAATACTGTCTTAGCACAGTTAGATCGTAGCCAACGAAGTGCATTTACTGAGCTGGTTGATACAATGGCCTCAAAGGAGAATCAGGAAATAATCGGTTGGAATGTACCCTGGGTGACTAATTTGGCTAGAACCTTAAAAGAGGTAAATTCTAGTCCACCAGATGCATTTATCAGGCAGGTTCATACATTAATCCAAGGCAAGAAATTTTTCATGCCGAGAGAAGTTACTAACTTGATACGTGCTTTGGAGCGACTAGAGCCCAATCAACGAGAAAATTTAACCAGGCAGATTCGTATGTTGGCCCAAAATGAGGAGGTGTATGTATCCCAAATGGTTGAGTGGATTAATCTCGTAGCGGACATAGCCCCTGACCAGCGAAACAGTGTTTTTGAGGAGATTGTTCAACATAGAAATGTGTTTCTATTGGATCCTGAGAGGCTAACTAATGTTTTGAAAGAGGCGGCTGTAATTCCAGCAGGATGTTCTTTATTCCCTCCGGAAGAAGTAAAGAGGCTCGTTACTCAAATTTATGATTCTAAAAAACCGGAGGAGCAAGAGCAGTTGTTACTCCAACTATTTGAGGGGCAAAAAAACTCTAATGAACCGCCCAGTAGTACTATTAAAAGGATTGTTGAAAGGACTCCTTCTGTTAGAGGTGTTGGCCATGAATTCATGGCTAAGGTGTTGGGACCATTGCTGCGTAAACACCAGGTTTTGGGGGGGGCTGATCCAGCTCAGTATGTAAGGCTCAATATTAAAGCAGATGATTCAAGGAAGTATAACAACACGGACCAGTTAGCCTTTGCTGGCTGGATGCACTTGATGGCAGAGCGTGCACGGGAGCTACTCAGCGAGCCTGTTGATTTTAATAAGCTACTTAGAGAGTTGGGGGACTTGCGTTATGTGCAGGCTAGAGCCGCAGGAGTTTGGCTCCCTGAAGCTCCATTTGGTCAGTTTAAATCGATAGAGCCTGTAACAACCTATATCGAAGGTAGCTATCAATGTTTTGCTCAATATCTGAATTCTGAGAGCTTGTCCCAAGCTAATTCCAAGACAATTTTAGCCGTTGGACCAAGTGGAAATATGATAGGAGCTACCAATATTTCTCGTATGTCAGCAACTCATTTTTCTAGAGCGAATCAACTCAATTGGAACCACTCGTCTGAAGAAAGCACCCCTCAAATCAGATCTTTTTTTGAGGAGTGGACTAAAAAGATCTTAGACCCAACCAATACAGATCCAGAGAGCTTAATTAGTGATTTGGCACACTGGTACCATACGTCAGTACAGGGAACCTTTTATAAGCGAGGTTCCTCAGCCATTACCCAGGCTATGTTTGTGGCGCTATGTCGTGTGAAAGATATTGAACCGCCAAAATTTATTGAGTTTTTAGACTGCTGGGCGCTCTCAATGCAAGTGGAAGATTTCAAGAATCAAATCTTCACGCCGTGGTTCAAAAAACAGCCTGTGCCCCTCGTGCTCAAGTATCAAGGCATTGACAATGCCCAATTGCAGCAAACTCAGACGGCTGCCGAGGCACCTGCAGCAGGCGGCGGAGCCAAGGCTTCTACTGACGAGTGAAACTCGACCCAGGATTTTGTAAGAACCACCTGTTTTAGCTTATAATATAAGCAAGGCAGAATTTCCTAAAGCAGATCCAACCCGAGGAGTTGGGCAAGATGTGGTAAGTGCTGCAGATAATGTTGTAAACAAACAACCGCCTGTTTCTACAGAGCAGTTTAAATCTGCACCAGTTGCTGGTGCTGGCGCTGCGGTGACAAGTGTTCCAGCGCCTGAACCCAGGCTGGCTGGAAATGCGACGCTGGAGGAAATTGTTCATAGATTGCCTGATGCTGAAAGACCAGGTTTTCGAGCGCATCTTCAGCAACTGATCCAAGGCAGGGATGAGGGTGCAGATGATGTCGCTAACTTGGCTAGTGCTCTGGAACAAATACCCCCTGCCCAACGAGAGGATTTTGTTAGGCAGACTATAGTTTTGATGAATGTTAGAAAAGGGTCGTTATCCGAGAGGATAAAACTTGTTCACGCCTTGCTAAGAGTGCCCCCGGAGAAACAAAGTGACTTTCTTACTCATATGAACACTTTAATTCGAGAAACACGTTTAAGTATAAAAATAGTTACTATTTTGGCTGAGTGGTTTTTCTAAATGACGCATGGCAGATACCTATACCACAGCAAGCGCAAACCCATTAGCGAACGCGGTCACTTTGGCTATAAACTACGAAATGATCATCTTTTAAAAAGGTTCATCTTTCCTCAATATGCATTTATACTATATGATAAATAAACAAATGCGTGACTTAATTAAGCCCCAGCCAGCAGGTTCGCCTGAGCAGCGCCCTAATGAGTTGTCAGTAGCAGCTCCGGCCAGGGGAGAGGTGCAGCAGGATCGCTTGGAAATAAGTGCGCCACCTACCCAGCAGCAGGCACCGACGCCAGAGACTCCTGCAATGAGAGAGCTTCACAACTGGGCGAAGGCTTATCGGGAGGCAGAAGGTGAAATTGGTCGAAATCGGGTATTGGACCCCAGCCTGGGTGGCCGATGGCAAAAAGTTGCAAGGGCTGTAGAGGAATCCGCTAAGCATCCGGAAAATCATGATGACCTTAAGCAAAATGGCTTGGAAGATTTGGTTCGGGAAAACTACGATATTGTCAGAAGTGAATCGAATATTTTAAATCCATCCTGGCTTAGTCAAAAGTTTTTTAATCTTACTGGTCAAGGATTTAAAGGTGTAGAAAGTGAGCGCCAAGCACATGTTGCTGTACTTCGAGAATCCATTGAGGGTGCGATTGCAGATCTCAGAAATATTCAGCCTAGCACCCAACCAGGTGGCCTGACTCAACGAAGCATCAATAGTTATATCGCGAGCTACAGCTCGATGTTGGATAGCCTTCCAGAGTCGAGCACGAGCGTGAATGATGAGCAGCGAGAGCAATACTGGAAATCATTGACCAAAAGGCATCCGACAAGGCCTCCTGAAGAATGGTTTTCAGAGGGTACCCGCAACGCTTTGGGGGTTGTGGCACGGGCTGCCATGTTGACAGGGCAACATTTGCCTCCTCCCAGTAGACCTGAAATATCCGGTATCGCTGCCAGAGTTGACGCGGAGATGAGAGCGCGGGCAGCTCGAGAGCCAGAGGCTGGTGGCGGTGCTAGATCGAGTGCTGCTGTGGATAAGGTTTTGGGAGATCTCAGTACTGCTTTAGGTCTTGTTGGCCCTGCGGATGTTTGTTTTGATTTAGAGAATCTAGCTCGGGATGTCGCGCAGCAAATAGATATAGCTCGGCCTGCCTTGCGAAATTATCAGGCGGTTGCTGACGAAGCGCTTGCTGACTTTGGAAACAAACATTGGAACTTAGTTAGGCAAGCTCGTTTGATTGAGGCCCTCCAAAGTGGTGGTGCGCAGTTAGGTATCAACGTACCTATGCCAGAAGGTGTGCGTACGCAGCAAGTTCATGCTTTGCTTCAGTCAAAAGCGCCGGAAATCTATACCAAGTGGTCTGAGCTTGGCGAAGCTTATAGAACTTACACGGGTAGTACACCATTTTTACAAACTGATCGGGCTAAGCAGCTGCTCAGTGAGATTGACTCTAGCGTAGAAAGAGCTTTTGAAAGTGATGCTTTTACCGGCTTAAACGCCACGCCGCAAATGCGTGCATGGCTGGATGGTATCAAAGGAAAAAATGGCTACCTGATGGTCCGTAGTACGGGTGCTGAAGATATCAAAGATAGTGCGAACGCCGGCGGTAACTTAAGCGAGGCTTACGTGTCGCCTGATGAAGTATCTGTAGGTAGATCTCTTGGGAATGTGGTGCGCTCTTACTTTGGGGCAGGGTCGCTTCAAAATCGTGTTAACGCA
>JAESQZ010000167.1 GCA_016764955.1 Deltaproteobacteria bacterium
ATTAGAGGCTATTTTAGACATCACAGAATGCTTAGGTTATAATCACTCCATGAGCTAGGAAGTTCAGACTCAAACTAGGATTGGAAAATACTGCACTTTCGGATTCTAAAATGAAATCAGAATCCAATTTGGACTGTTAGATCGTATAAAACAAGTCATGGAAAGTGGGAAATCACAAGAAGTAACATGGATCACCGGTGGTGGGTCCGGCATTGGGCGGGCTCTTGCAATTGAAATGGCCCATCGTGGACAAATCGTGGTGGTGTCAGGTCGTCGCCAAAATCGATTGGACGAAGTCGTCACTCTGTTAAAAAAGCAGGGGTATGAAGCACTAGCAATTCCTTGCGATGTGTCCCAACCCGAAGCCACTAAAGTCGCAGCAAAAGAAATTGTGCGCCGTTTTGGCAGACTTGATACCTGCGTAGCAAACGCGGGTTTCAGCGTAAAGGGCGCATTCGAAACACTCAGCCCCAAGGAGTGGCGTCGCCAGATGGATGTTAATTTATTCGGTGTGATCTGGACCTTACAAGCTGCTTTACCCTACATCAAATCCACAAAAGGCAGGCTGGTTGTTATTAGTAGCGTCGCTGGCAAATTCGCAACCCCTAAGCACTCGGCCTATTGCAGCTCTAAATTCGCACTCGTAGGTCTCTGCGATACACTATACATGGAACTCAAAACCCAGGGTGTGAGTGTAAGCAACATTCTGCCTGGCTTGGTTGAGTCAGAAATTGCTTGGGTCGGCAATGACGGGCAATTCAAGCCCACTCCTTCCAAGCGGCCTAATTACCTGGTTTGGCCAGCTAAACGTGCTGCAAAATCCATTGCAAAAGCCATATTTAAACGAAAGCGCCAAGCTATCATCACCGGGCATGGCAAACTGGCTGTATTCCTTGCCCGATATTTGCCCGGCTTAACCTATTGGTTAATGAGCCAAAATCTAAAAAAGCTACAGGAAAGCTAGACACACCGGAACGACGCCCTCCAATTGGCATTGCCAGGTTGTCGAGGAATAGCAAGAAGCAAGTCAGCTTGGCTTTCATCATCCGGTTTCACATAAATGGATGGCATTTACGAACAAGGCGCCTTTTTAGGTTTATTTCGTTTTCAACGAGTCTCGGATTTCTCTTAGCAAAAGCAGCCGCTCATCTGGTTTTTTTGCCGAGGTGCCATCTATAGTATGAGCAAAATAGCGATTTCGAATCGTGGTAATAGCTCGCATGGCTATGAATATCGAAAAAGCAACAATTAGAAAGTCAAAGCAGTTTTGCAAAAACAGGCCATAGTTAAGCGTAGGGACTCCAACTTCGTGCGCAGCTTTTATTGTAGGAAAGCTTTCTTTGCTTAGGCTAATAAATTGGTTGGAAATTCGAACAGAACCAAGCAGCTTGCCGATTGGCGGCATGATGATGTCATCCACCAAGGACGAAACAATCTTTCCAAAGGCGGTGCCCATAATGACACCGATAGCCATATCCATGGCGTTTCCTTTAACCGCAAATCGCTCGAAATCTTTTAAAAGGCTCATAATCATATAACTACCAAAAGTATTAGGAGGAGTAAAAGCCTAGATGGAAATCTCTTCCTGTTGACAGCTTTGGCTATGCCAGTACCAAAACAACGGCGCGGCGACGAACTCTGCAAGGCCCATTATAATTCTGCGGGTCTTTACAACGGCATTTTGAGTAATTGTAAAAGCTACACGAAAGCTAGACGCACCCACGCGACGATCATCGCAACAGTGATTGCAAACTTAAACCCAAATCCGACCATCAAACCGAGAAAGCTTCCTACTCCAGCGTGTAGAGCATGACGCGACTCCTTGCCGCCGAGACTCATTTCCAGGGCTACCGCCCCAAAAAAAGCGCCGAGAAAGAGTCCTATAAACTGAAACAGTACAAGTCCTACTATGGACCCTACGATGGCACCAAGCATCCCCCATTTCGACGCACCGAAACGACGCCCCCCAATTAGCATCGCCAGGTTGTCGAGGAATAGCGAGCCAATGGCCAATACAAAAAAGAAAAGCACGATCCCCGGTGTAAAACGCTCGAATCCTTCCTGGATCGCAGTGAGTAGGATACCGAAGAATACCAGCAGCACCCCTGGAAGATTAACCATGGCAAGCAAAAGACCCATGCCCACCATGAGGGTGCTTAAGATGATCATCACCCAATAATAAGTTTCTGCAATCATGACTCACCACAGTGCGTAAGGAATTTATTTAATATGTCGACAACATCCTTAATATTTCTAGGAGTATCGGTCAGTTTTTCTTTCGCTAGGAAGTGAGCCCATCTGGTTTGCAGAATTTCAATTTGAGGTTCATCAAATAAGATCCTGCTGGACAATTCCATTTTTCGATTTTGAAATGTCGCCTCGATAGCATGTTTGAGTTTTTCTTTATCATTCAAACTTTGACTAAGTTTCAATAAGTCGTAATAGTCCTTCATGCGCGAGTTGGCTTCTTTCTTCGTTAGAACAATATGCAACTTTTCCGCAAAAATAGACTCTGGTGGGTAAGTGAAAACAGAGAAGTCCTCCCCAACAAGTGGTACGCCTTTGTAATGCATTCGCGGCAATGTCATTTTAACCGGTTCAACAGCATCTCCAAGCGCCAAATCCATTTGAACCTTGCCACGCATTTGCCCTAGTTGAAAGTGACAGACTATTCGAACGCCTGGCTCTTCTAAATTTGGGTGGCTAAGCACTTCAGCTTTTGGTCTCCCCCATGTGATGCCATCATCTGATGGAATATCCAGAATTACCTGGACTACTTTAAGCAGTTCATCGGTTTGATTGCTTAGCTGCCTAATAGAAAAATCAATATCTCGCGTTTTTCGGTTGGTTTCTATGAGATAGACCAATAGCGAACCACCCTTAAATATGAACTTGTCAGCCGCTTTAGACTGGCTAAGTCTGCTTAAAAATTGTTCTGCACCGAATCGATTAAGAAGCACCTGGAAATCGACATTCATCGCCTTAGACATATTCAACAATTTGGCTTTGAGACTTAATAGGTTCATACTCATGTTTAGTTATCCGCAATAAGGGCCGCTACAATTTTGTCGAGTGGCTTTCGCATTTTTCGAGCATATTTACAAAGCTTCGATACATTCTTGTCTTTACGTTGAAGATAACCCTTCAGGGCCTTGAAAGCGACCTCGTCCGTTTGATACTTGAACGCATCTACTACAGACTTTTCGATGTCGTAGATTCTCACTTCATGTTCGCCAAAGTTATGCACCATGATCCCAAGTGAGTAGTTTGCCCCACAAGCCCGAGTAATACGGTAACGAGGGTCTTTTAGTCTCTTGTTAACAGGAAGTGTAATGCCTATTTGTCGCTCTTCTTGGTCTGTTAGATTATGATAGGTAAGCGCAGAAACACCTGAAATAACAGCATCAGGTACCAGAACACAAGCGGGACAATATTTCTTGAGAGAGTCAGTAAGCCAATCGAAATCCCGGGTGTAAATACTACGTTCAACACGGAACAGCTCCCCTTTCGCAACCATCCTACTGAGCTGCATGGGGGTAATATCCAGATTCCTCGCTTCATTAAGCGTAATAAAGTCATTTTCTAGGAGCCATTTCTCAAGTGTGTCCCGAACGCTCATATAAACATGTTAACAGGGTTCCATTATTTAGTCAACATGGAATTATGTTAACATAAAAGCGGTGTAAGGGCATCTGGCAAGCATCTCACATAAAGTTTCTTGGTTATCCCCAATTCTAGTCACAAACCTCTCAAATTGGCTCACGGATCAAGCTGATCAACGTTTTCTCATGTGATAAACCCATGCAGGAGGAACATTGAACCACACGCGTATTTGCTCGTGCTGATCAAAATTATCATATTGCCATTCATCAAGAAATTCCAACGTATCCGTATATTGTTGTCGTTCATCCTGCGAAAACTTAAGATGACCAAGCATTCGAGCCCCAATCAATGAAATATAGCTGAAAGTGCCACCAGGTTTTAGAAGATGTACTGCGTTGGCGAGTATTCCTTGTAATACACAGATAAAGCTATATAAAGCCGGAGTGTTGGCCGAGACAGTGAGTTGGGAGGCTGTATAGAGAGATGCTTACCAGACGCCTATTTTGCTATCCAGGCCCCTGTTGACTATATTTTTATATAGGATAAATTAATAAAATATGAGATTTATCGTTTTTTCAATTGTCTATTCAACAGTTATTTTTGGGGCAGAGAATATGTGTTCTGTAACCAAACATGCAATCCACTCACAAGAAGATGCTGAATATTGCAAGCAAGCTAGTGAAGCAATTCGAGCATGTTATGATTTGGATAACAAAAAGAAGGATTGCTGGCTTAAGCCAGTGATAGGTCCTGATTACACGCACTGTTACTCCGAGTATTCAAAGCAATACCTTAAGGAGCCTGTAGCTTATCACCCTAATTTCCTAAGAGATGTGCCGCATATGAAGGATACTTTGAGTGCTGATGATGCACCATGCTCTTGGCGTGCTAACCAAATCAATGTGCAGCAAGCTGAGGCTGCTTATACTTATGACCTGCCAAAGGCGTGTAATTCAGTTATTGATGTAAGGAACAGCACTGAGTTGTCAGCAAGCGGTCGGACTTTGAAGGTTGTGGCAGAGTTTACTGGCGAGCATGGTGAAAAAATACATGCTTATCGATTGAAATACGGAAAATCGAAATGGTTTGATTGGTCTGATCCGACTGGGCAGCAGTTAGATCCAAGACAGATGATTTCAATTATGGGTCTAACAATTGCAAGCTTTTTTGGTTACGAAAAACTGGATTCTCGTGTTGATACTTATACTTTGCCTTCTCTTGCGGAGTTGCGCCGTGCCTGGCGCAAGTTAGATCCTAAAGGAGAGCTTATTCGTGGGGCGCCTTACCTGGCTACTGGGCAAGAAGGAGAAGCCTCTTATTTGCAGAATTTTTTCGAGACCGGCTCGCTGCCAGCTGTAGATTACCAAAGAGGCAAAGATGAACAGTACCTCTTTCATGATGTAGGACTTCATGTTCCAGCCATGGTTTTGATGCACCCACTGCTTTCAAAAGCGCTAGCAGCCAGAGTAAAACAGGTATTTGAGGTGCTAGTTAGGTTGGGTGATGCCAAAGTACATGCTCATCAACAGGCAACGCATCTTACTGATACAGAATTCGCATCAATCTACCTCATGCCTAATCTATTGGGAGAGGCGCCAAATGCTTATTATAATTCAGAGAGACTTTGTGTTTACTTTGGCGGGACTAAGTGTATGGAAAGGCTTCTTTCGCCGCTTGAAAATCAAGTTCGAAAGCAGCTGCTTGAAACAGAGCCGCTAGAAATTATTCAGGTCCGAAACTATGCGAATAGCATTGTTGCTCCAAAGGATAGAAATAATCATCAAGCTATGTTTGTGGCGCTGTTTGAAGAACAAAAGGCTAGGCTTAATAAACGAATTTGTGAGATTCGCCGAAGCGAGTCTTTGAGCTTAGTGACTTCTTCAGGGGTTTTTTAAAACATAGGATTTCTTGAGATCCTGCTTGAACATTTTCACCGTTGCTCAACTTATCAAGCGAGTTTTCGACACGGATGTTCTGGTATCACCGAAAGTAAGGCAATTCGGGATATTTTAGCCTCCATCGGCCTAGCCACTGCCTTATGATCCTACACAAGTTTTTCTGTCAAGTTTGTCAACGCAATTTAGAAACCACACCGGGACCTTGGTAAACCAGGGCCGTGTAGATTTGAAATAGCTTCGCACCAGACTGCTGCATTTTATTTAAATCTTGTGCTGTAGAGATGCCACCAGATGCAATCACCATGTGAAGATAACAAACATGTGAAAGAGATTACTCCGGCAATCCGTCATTTGCCTGATAGACATCGGTTCAAGCTCTGTTTTACATTAACTTCTTGCGTACATAGGGTGCGCAAACAAGCCGGCCCCTGCTCCATCAACAAATTTTGCAGGGAATCCGGCAGCCTAACCAGGCCGAGATCCTGATTAAGATTTCGGCCTTTAACTGTCAACGAAAAGTTGACCAGGAATTAAGTTATGTCCGGAATCGAATTGTCTAAAAGAGCGCAGGCTGTGTTGAGTTGGATCAAAATTCAAGAACAGCAAGAACTACCCATACGTCAACAAAGCCTGGCTGAGATGCTTAGCTGTTCACGTCGCAGTATTTATCGAGCGCTTAAGCAGCTCAAAGAGCAGGGTTATTTGGTTGAGACAGGGAAGCGGCAGAATAGGTGTAAAGTGTATCAACTGGAGGTTGTCATGCCAGCGAAGGCTGGTATCCAGAATATGTCTGAACCTACACTGGATTCCAGCCTTCGCTGGAATGACAAAGATGACATTATTCCGTCCGTTGAACTCCCCCACTTCGCCCAATTCTTTCTCAAACATTGCTATGAAACGATCGATTACAATATGTATAATTTCCCAAACTGGGAAAAATTCTTGCCAGAGGCGACGTACAAACTACGGCATATTGAAAAGCAAGACAAATTTTGGCGCCTCATGTTTGATAATCTCTATCTAATTCAAGAACGTGAGACTGGCCAGCCATGTACCTGGGCGAGGCTCAATAACCCTGATTCAACGCTGTTTGGCGTGCCCTACCCCAACAAAGCGCCCTCAGAAAATATTGACCTACGCATGCGAACCGTACCTGGCTATCGGCCAAGCAGGTGAACTGCACATAAAACCTGGCGCTCCCAACAAGATTCGAACTTGTGACCTTTGGTTTAGGAAACCAACGCTCTATCCAGCTGAGCTATGGGAGCCAATCTGCTTGCCCGGGATAACAAATTAACGCCGGAGATACAACTCAGGATCCACAGGGGTTCGGTTGTTTCGAACTTGAAAATAAACCCGAGGCGAGTCAACGCCTCCAGAAGTACCCAAAGTTCCAACCGGTTGTGACCTCGCCACTCTTTGCCCTTTTTTGACATGAATACGATCCAAGTGAGCATAGATAGTTACTAATGGATCTTCATGTTTAATAATAACAAGATTCCCATAACGACCATCCTCTTCGCCAATATAGATCACTTCGCCTTTTTCAGCTGCACTTACAGTCGTGCCTTGAGGAGCAGCCAATGCGATTCCCTCATACAAGCGGTCAGGGTTTTTATTAAAAGTTTTGAACAAAACAGCATTTTCCACTGGCCAGGCAAGCTCCACTTGCTTGCCGTCGATTTCTATTGGTGAAAAATCTCCCTGAGAACCACTTTTGACGAGTGCAAGGGGCATTTCCGATTCGGGAATATAGAGGCGTTGACCTACTTGCACTTGCCCAGAAGTTAAAATCCCATTCGCCTCCATTAAATCAAAAGGCGAAACATGATTTTGCTCAGCAATTGACTGAACCGTTTCACTTTCTTGTACAATATGAAACTTACCAGCCCATGCCCCGGGCAAACCGCCAACATACTTCGTTGCGCAAGATAAGCCTAAAAGAAGTAAAATAATACAAAAAAACGTTAAATTGAATTGCAAGAATCGCGTTCTGTCATACCAGCGAAGGCTGGTATCCAGTGAGTATGTTGACTTATTCTGGATGCCAGCCTTCGCTGGCATGACAACTTTATGCAGCATGTTCAGCTTCCTCCGATTGGTTTTGTGGGCGACGTCGGCGATTTTGCGGACGCCGGCGCCGAAAGTGTGAGCGAACCTTTGGGGCTCCTCTTTTACCTTGAAGGTATTCTTTATCAGCTGACTTTGCCATTGCTTTAAGACGCGCCACTGGCTCTAAGGATTCGCCTTTCGCAAACAAGTACAAAGTGTAAAGAAGAAGCGCTTCTTTAAACCAAGATTTTCTAACAATCGCAGACTTAAAGTTTGATATCACAGGCAATAAATTTCGAACCCTATCTTGGTCATGTCGTGCCAATCGAATCCGCTCAGCCCAATCAACGCAAAGTTTATCAACCCAGTTGCGCTCATTCTGTTCTGATTGTTCCAAAGCCAAATAAGTAGGCAACATGATGGCAGAAAAAGCCACACTGGTTGGGATATCAACTTCTCTAGCATGTGCTTCATCTACTGCCTTTAGCATTGAGACAAAACCCTCAGAAAGCTCTGGCATAAAGATCTCAAGAATACCTAACTCTTTACATAATTCGTAAGCTTTCACGGCATGCCCTGACAGAAGCAGCCTCAAAAACTCCTCTTGCAATCTAGCAGGCGCACATCTCGGAATCTCTGAAACATGTGCTTTCATGCCCTCAAGCGTGTTTGACTCAATTTCAAAATCTAAGCGACCAGCAAATTTAATTGCCCGCAAAATGCGAACAGGATCTTCACGAAAGCGAATATCAGGATCCCCAATAGTTCGAATTAGGCGTTGCTCTAAGTCTTCTCGGCCACCAACATAATCGATAACCTTACCCTCAATCGGGTCATAGAAAAGCCCGTTGATAGTCAGGTCACGACGTTTGGCATCCTGCTCAATATCGCCATAGACATTGTCCTGAGTTACCAACAGGTCTTCAGGCAAATCCTCTTGAACATCGAGGGGGTTTGCCCTAAAGGTCGCCGTTTCAATAATTTTATTACCTGGAAAGAATACATGAGCCAGTAAAAAACGCCTGCCGATCAATCTCGAATTCCTAAAAATCTTTCTGATTTCTTCTGGTTTGGCATTGGTTGCTATATCGAAATCCTTGGGTACACGACCCAACAACAGATCCCTAACACAACCGCCTGTTAAATATGCTTCATAATCTTTCGCTCTAAGCCGCTTGATAACCCAAAGTGCGTTCAAATCGATTTGGGACAAGGGAATTTCTGGTTCCACGTTGATACTCCTGGTATAACAAGCACAGGCCCTCCAAAATTAAATGGGGCTCAACTTTCTCAATCTTTTTGGATGCTTGTTTCATCAAAGGTGCCAAACCACCTGTTGCAATTACTCTTGATGGGTTCTCAAGCTCACTCTGCATTTGAACGGTCAGCCCGTCAATCAAAGCCGCATAGCCTCTTACAAGACCCACCTGAATTTGTTCTTCTGTATTTTTACCCAATACGCTAGCTGGATTAACTAAAGGCACCCGGCTCAGCTTAGAAGCGCCATTAAACAGAGCCTCTGCTGCTATCTCAAAGCCAGGGGCAATCGCCCCTCCAAGATAAGCTCCGTCAGCACTGATTGCTTCAAGCGTCGTACCTGTACCCATATCAATCAACACCAAAGCACATCGATATTTTTGCCAGGCCATATAGGACGTCACCAAACGATCGGCTCCTAAGGTCTCGGGTTTATCCACCAACACTGGCATATTAACTTTTAAGTCTTTAGGAACCCAAAGAGGCTTTCGACCAAAACAAGAGCTACAAAACTGTTCGAAAGTAAACTCTAGTTCAGTGACTACTGAAGCAATACAAATATCCTGGATATCAACAGCCAAGACGCCTCGGCGTTCTAATAGCCCTAAGATGAAATGTCCGAGTTCATCAGCAGTCATTTTAGACTCTGTCCTAAAACGCCAATGAGCCTTCAGCTCACTGCCTAAGTAAAGCCCAAGGACAATATTTGTATTGCCAATATCAAAAACTGCTAGCATATGCTGCTGGCTGTTCTAGCATTTTTTCCTGCGTCTGGGAACCCGAATCAGCAGCCCTAAAAAGCCTAAAAATACGAATAGCTGTGGAATTCCCACTTGTGAGCAGCCGCCAGAACCCACTGGTGCAGCAGTCTTGGCTACGCCATTGGCGCAAACAGCATTCGTGCACTTCAACTGCTTGTCACTGTCACAGGCAATATGGGCACCACAAGTTTCACCAAACTGCTTAATTTCTATACAGGCAAAAGAGTCTATTTTTTCTCCTGCATTATTTTTGAGTTGCCTGCAAGTTTCATTACCTGAGCAGGTACCACTACCTTGCGTACAGGCATTAAAACAATGCGATGAGCCTGAAGAAGTGATTCCTATACATTGAAGCCCTTCTTCACAACTTAGCTGACTACTACACTCCCCTTTTAGCCCTACTGTCGCTGTCGCGGCAAACTCGCACTGACTCGTGCTAGAACTACAACGTAAAGTAGTTCCACAGTCTGCGTCCTGCGTGCAGCTAAGTGTACAGTAACCATTTGAATGACAAATATTGCTATCGCAAACAGAATTTGTTGAGCAGGCGGCTGTAAAGGCCCCTTCAGAGCTATTCGGGTACAAAGCACGTATGCCTACCAAATCATCTTGCTGCGGATCTGTCACCAAAAAACTCGCCACAGCCGCCATCAAATCCGAACACCCCACACAATCATGGCCCAAGCCTAAAAAGTGCCCCAATTCATGCGTAACAGTCGCTTTCATTGACTGGCAATTAGGCAGTAAAGAATTGCAATCAAGCTTCCAAGCAAAATCACCCTCTGGCGTGCCATTCATAATTAAGTCAGCATCAACAATTTCTCGAAATTCGGTGCTTCCACTGGGGCAAAGATACGGCGGTAAAGTAACCCCCAAAACCCCATTAGGAGCCACCCCAACTAACTCTAACCATTCAGCGCTGTTATCTACCCAAAAAATATCGTGATTAACACTGTCTGTTCCAAAACTTCGAGCAGCCTCGCCAGTATTATTGGTTATCAAGTTTACCCCAGCTGCTCCTGCCCAACTTGCAAAAGAATTATTCACCAAAGACACCCAGTCTTCAACTGTAATTCCTGAAGGCAACTGGCTCGTCCCAACCGCATAGCTAACCGACTGATTATCCCATCGTGTGGCAGTAGTATCATCACAAATTCCACAACTATCAGTTTCGGCCACCCCATCGGCATTAATGCTATTACATAAAAATCGATAAGCTTCACTTGGAATCGCCATTAAAATCAAGAGTACCATTATCACTTTCATAGAGCACTCCTAATCTTATTTTTAAAGTCTTCTAATGAGGGGTATTTTCTTGGTTTCGGAGCCTCAAAGAAGTGTATCCCAGAGAGACTTTTTCGAGCGATATCCAAATCATGAATATCTTCGACAACTTCCCCGCCGCGATGAGTTTTGATAACTTTAAATTTCCCAATACCAAGGCCATATTGCACAATTTTATCTTTATAAGGCGTTCCAAATAGAATAATATGTTCACCAGGGCTAAACACGCTGCTGCCTTGGAAGCGCATCACCCGGCCCTTATACTCACCGCCAATTTGATACAGAGTAATTTCTTCGCCGGTCTTAGCGCCCTTTAAACCATCTTTTACCAGAAGTTTACTGAGCGTAATAATGCGGCCTTTTTCATCCTCAAATACGTCCTGGCTAAGAACTTCAGCTTCCAACACCACGCCACTTCGCTTGGTCATGGTTTTTAAGCTATGAATCACAGCAACAGTTGAAAAAGCAGAATTGCAGAATAAAAACAATATTAATATATTCAATTTCATATTAACATCTTATCCTCGATGTTAATGCGATTTCAATTTATCGCTATTTTATTTTTATGCTACAGCTAACTTTTTACTTTAAAACACGGAGCCAATCCGGGAAAATATCTATTATATCTTCCACAATATCTCTTGGCAGAGTGGTGTGAGCCAAACCACTGTTAGACATATAAGCTGTCAAACCTGCATCGCCTGCTTGAATCTTCTTTAATGTTTCACTGCTAACTCGAAGCCAACTCACACTTTTATCTGGCTTTTCAAAGAAAAACTTCTCTTCAGCAAATTCCCGATCAAGGCGATTTTTATCAACCCAGCGCCGAATAATTCCATACTGCTCAGCTTTAGAAAGGCCCTTAAGCTTATTTTCAGGTCTCTTTTTGGAGGCACGCTCAACTTGTTTTTCACTTACCAGGCCTGCCTGCAACAGTTGAGCCTTCAGGTCAAGCATTCCAAGCCTCCCATATAGGGTCTTAAGATTTCAGGTACTTTGACAGTGCCATCTGCTTGCTGGTGATTTTCCAAAATTGCCACCAAAGTACGACCCAAAGCCAAACCCGAGCCATTAAGTGTGCAAACTGGCTGAACACGCCCTTCTGAATTGCGATATCGAGTTTTGGCTCTCCGCGCTTGAAAAGTCCCACATACGCTACAAGAGCTTATCTCCCGATAAGTATTCTGACTTGGAAGCCAGACCTCTAAATCATAGGTTTTTTGAGCAGAAAACCCCAAATCACCCGTACACAAATTGACCACCCGATGCGGCAATTCGAGCGATTCTAGAAGATAGCTGGCACGCTCAAGCATCGAGTTTAGCTCCTGCTCTGCTTGCTCCGCCGTGCAAAAGCGTACCATTTCGACTTTTTCAAACTGATGAAGTCGAATCAGACCGCGGGTATCTTTACCTGCTGCTCCTGCCTCAGAACGAAAGCAGGGCGTGTAAGCGCAATATCTAAGCGGCAACTGAGACTTATCCAAGATCTCATCTGCATGATAATTCGTAAGCGGGACTTCTGCGGTTGGAATGAGATAAAGTGACTCAGCACCTTGCAGTGGCACTTCAAACACATCTTCTTCGAGATTTGGGAATTGCCCAGTACCCTGCATCGCTTGTGCTCTCACCAAGTATGGTGGGGTTAACTCAGTATCTCCTAAGTTTGTGTGATACTCACAAAAATACTGAATCAGAGCCCTATTTAACCGACTCAAGCTGCCTTTTAAAAAAGCAAACCTTGAGCCCGAAATTTTAGCCGCTCGCCCAATATCAATTATCCCCAATCGCTCACCAAGTTCCACATGATCCAGCGGCTTAAAATCGAAAGACTTTGGCTCTCCAACTCGGCGCACCTCAACGTTATCTTCCTCTGAAGTACCTAACGGAACGTCATCTTGTGGCAAATTTGGAACACTCAAGGCAATAGACTCAAGTCGCTCTTCAACCATGCGCAGATTGGCCTCCCGCTCTTTTACCCGCTGCCCTAACTCTTTAAGAGCTTGGCGCTTTTGATCGATTTCTTCTTTGGAGGCTTTCCCTAAAGACTTGCTAGCTTCGTTACGCTCTGATTGAAGCTTCTGAGACGAAGCTATAAGCGCCTTGCGCTCTTGAATTAGCTCAAGTAGCTTATCAAGATTCTCTACAGAACCACGTTTTTCAAGTGCCTTTTTGAAATTCTCAGGCTCTCTCTCAAAAGCTTTTAGGTCAATCATATCCAAAAGCTATTAACATACTTGCCAGGCAGTTGAAGAGAGTGTTAAAGATTTAGATAAATAACCCATGCCAACCAAGAAGCAGCTTCAAGAAGAAGGCGATACCCTAACTCGGGAAGAAACCAAAATCAGAAAGCCTAAGCGCTACTGGGTGATCATGCATAATGATGACTATACTTCCCAAGAATTTGTCACCCACGTGCTGGAGATTTACTTTCATAAACCAAGCCCTGAAGCCCACCGGCTCATGATGGAAGTCCACACCAAAGGCAAGGCTGGCGCGGGCCTTTACTCCAAAGATATGGCAGAAACCAAGGCCAGCCAAGTTATGCAATATGCACGTGAAAACGGCATGCCGCTTAAGTTGAGCACGCAGGCTGAGAGCTAAAGCGCTGCATATTGTCACCCCGGCCTTGAGCCGGGGTCCAGTAATAAACGTGATATTTTCAAATAACCGCATGGCCTTATGCTGGATCCCGGGTCAAGCCCGGGATGACACCCGCCGCCCGGGATGACACCCGCCGCCCGGGATGACACCTGCCGCCCAAAATTCCCACATGATCAACCGATGTGACCGTTGGAACAAGCCTCTATAGCAGGTTGTCAAAACCTTGGAGGAAACTTGAAACGACTGTTTCTATTCTCATTACTGACATCTGGAATCTTGCTCGCTTCTGAAGCCAAACAGATTCATATTGTCTCAACAACCGATCTACACGGCTATCTCCAAGCTAAAAAAACAGATGCTAATCTTGATATCGGCGGCGTTGATACCATGCTCGGGTTTTTCAACATTGCCAAGCAAGCAGATCCTGAAACCCTATTTCTAGATTCAGGGGACACGTTCCAAGGCACCATTATCTCCAACTCAAGTGATGGCGCACCTGTGGTTCGATGGATGGATCATGTTGGTTATTTAGCAGCAGCTATTGGCAATCATGAATTCGACTTTGGGCCAGGTAACGGATTTATAAGCGTCCAAAAGCCAGGTCAAGATCCAGTGGGCGCCCTGAAAGCACGAGTCGCACAAGCTAAGTTTAAATTCTTAGCCGCCAATATTTGTGAGCCAGCTCACGATCCTGCTCAATGCAAAAACCCAGAAAACTTTCAACCAGCTTCTTTTACAAAGTCCTATCTGCTCAAAACTATTCACGGGATAAAACTAGGAATCATAGGCTTGAGCACATTAGAAACGCCAGATAAAACCCTTTCCAGCAATGTCACTCATCTAAAATTCATGCCGCTCGCAAAAACTGTCGAGCGATTTGCCTCTGAGTTAAGAAAGCAAGGCGTCAAATATATAGTTGTGATCATTCATGATGGCGAAGCAGCCATCAAAAAAATGCTCGATCAACTTAGTCCTGAAACACGCGCCATGATTCCTGTCATTTTAGGAGGCCATACCCACGAACACGCTAATACTACTCATAAAGGCGTACAGATTTTAATCACAGGAAATTATGGCGAAGCCTTTGGTTACACAACTCTTGAGTTAGACAAAAAACTTAAAACTAAAAGCAGCCAAACCATCTATTTTTGCCATCAAGTATTTTCGAGTACCCAGTCCTGTATAGATGGCTCTGGAGCAATTCAGCCTGCTCAATTTTTAGGCAAAATCGTCAAGCCTGACTCAAGCGCCTCTGGCA
This sequence comes from Deltaproteobacteria bacterium, assembly GCA_016764955.1. Classification (GTDB taxonomy): domain Bacteria; phylum Myxococcota; class UBA727; order UBA727; family JABDBI01; genus NORP243. The sequence goes on from JAESQZ010000167.1 coordinate 14,715, forward strand.
TACTCAAAGAAGACATTGCAAAAGCAGAAGCTGTTTCGTCAAAAGTCGTCGGCAGACTAGCATCATCTTTATTTCGCACTGAAACAAGCGGCGAGTCTAGTTTAGGCAACTTCATGGCTGATGCCTTCCGTATGTGCAAAGACTCTGCCTGTAAAGAGCATGCAGATATTGCGTTTTTAAACAACGGAGCTATTCGAAGCGCCTCTATAAAAGCTGGCCCTGTTAACTATGGGCAGATTTTTGAAGTCATGCCTTTTGACAACGTTCATGTTGAATTAATGCTCTCTGGGAAGCAAATTCACGACTTACTAACACTTTGGTATTATCACCGAGAAGACATCCGAAATCCTCAAATGTCTGGGCTGCAAGTCACTTACTTGCTAAACCCCAAAAAACCTCGAGTACTACACAATGAGACAGGCGAAAGCAAAGTATTACTGGACCCCATCAAGTCGATCCAATTTTCAAATGGCAATGTTTTTGAAGAGAGTAAAACTTATCGTGTTGTTTTAAACAACTTCTTAGCAAGCGGAGGCGGCGGCACAGCTTTTATTTTAAACAGCCTTAAGCCCAAACCGAAGTTTTTTTATAGTCGAAAGCTTAGAGATCAGCTGGTTGACTATTTTGCACTTAAGCCATCTGGTTGGGACTATGGAAAAGTGAGGCAGAGGGTTTATTATCATTAGTCGCCTCTTTCATCGACTTCACAAAAGCAGCCAGTTCGTCTGGCTTTTCAATCCCGATTTTCACAACAGCTGAGCCAGATATTGCCCCAGCAGCGCCTTCAGCCAAAGCTTGGCGAACATGTTCCGGTTTCGAAATTCCAAAGCCCAGCATTACGGGCGGCGCACCTAGTTCAGCAAGCTTTGTGATTAAAGCTTTGGAACTTAAGTTTAGCTTATCATCTGCACCAGTCACACCAGCACGTGTCACGCTATATACATAACCTTTCGATAGCTTCGCAATATCTTGGAGCTGTTCAGGCGTTGAATTGGGAGGTGCAATCATGACAGGATCCACGCCTGCCTGCATTGCTGCCTCACAAAATACTGGCGCTTCTAAAGTTGGAACATCAGCCAATAATACCGAGTCGACACCTGCTTGAGCGGCATCCGCATAAAACGATTCCAAGCTCCTACGAACAGCCAGATTGGCATAAGTTAAGATCCCAATGGGGATTTCTGGGTAGTTAGCCCGGATTTGCTGCACAAGCCTAAAGCACATCGATACATGACTGGATCCCGGCTCAAGGCCGGGATGACAGAGTGCGCGCATGGCAGCACGTTGAACCACAGGACCATCAGCCACTGGATCCGAAAACGGAATCCCGAGTTCGAGCGCATCGGCACCGTTTTCAACTAAAGCTTTAATGCGCGCTAGCGAAGTCTCTGGGTCTGGATCGCCAAGCATCCAAAACGGCACAAAGGCACCTTCATTTTTTCGCTTCAAGCTTTCAAACATCTGTTGATATCGGCTCATTGCTTGACCTCGCCCATCA
>JAESQZ010000019.1 GCA_016764955.1 Deltaproteobacteria bacterium
AGATTGGCGCGATTTATATTCAGACATTACTGGATACCAGCCTTCGCTGGTATGACAAATCTAGGTGTTAGTGCTCGTTACCAATTAACTTCGGCCAACGATATAACTAAGTCATGAACACGCAATTTTTCCGATTTGACCTCGGGGTTCGTTCCTTACTGCCTAAGTGGCGCGGCCTTTTAAACAGGCAATATATAAGGGATGACCTCTTTGCAGGTGTTACCGTTGCCTTGGTTGCGATTCCACTATCGCTTGCGATTGCGCTTGCATCGGGAGTGGAGCCTGCAGTTGGCTTGGTAACCGCCATCGTGGCGGGTATTGTTTGTGCCCTCTTTGGGGGTAATCCCCTCGCCGTGAGTGGCCCAGCTGCTGCGATGAGTATTCTCGTCGCCATGGTGGTAGCGCGCTATGGCATGGCAGGCCTAATTGTGGTTGGTTTTGTTTGTGGCGCTCTCCAAATTTTGACGGGTGTATTCAGGCTTGGGCGTTTTGTGAGGCTGATGCCGCTGCCGGTGATTGAAGGTTTTACGGCTGGTATTGGTGCCATTATTATTATTGGGCAACTGCCGAGAGCCTTGGGGTTACCTGCTCCTGACGAGTCACATATTGTTGATGTGATTACCCACATTGGTGGGCTGATACATGAAAGTCATGCCGATGCTGTACTGATAGCCGTGGGCACCATGTTGCTGATGTGGTTTGTCCCAAAAGTTTCCAACAAATTGCCGTCGCCATTGATCGCTATTGGGGCTGTTAGCATTTTGGCCTATTATCTCGCCGGTGCGGACTTAGCGCTGATTGGCAGCATTCCAAGAACTTTGCCGCTGCCCACTATGCCGAATTTTTCGGATGCACTAGCGGATTCAAGTATATTTGGAACAGCTTTACTTGTTTATGGCCTGGCATCTCTCGAAACGCTTTTATCGTCAACAGCCGTGGACAAGTTGGCAGGTGCTCGGCACAGTGATTTGGATCAGGAGCTTATTGGTCAAGGTTTGGGCAATATGGCTGTATCGATTTTTGGTGGTATCCCCGTTACTGGTGTGATTGTTCGATCAGCGACGAGTGTCGTGGCAGGTGCTAAGACCAGGCGAGCGCCAATTGTTCACTCCCTTGTGTTGCTAGCTGTCATATTTGTATTTGCACCTTGGATTAGTAAGATACCAATCGCGGCGCTTGCGGGCTTGCTCTTGTTTATTGCTGCAAGAATGATGAACCCCGAGAAGCTTTTGAATCTTTGGCGAATATCCAGGTCAGATGCAATTGTTTATGGAGTTACTTTTTTTGTAATCGTTTTTGTTGGTTTACTAGAAGGTGTTCAGTGGGGTTTATTAGCTGCTTTTGCAGTCTTAGCGCTTCAAGTTGGCCGAACCCAAATTAGTGAATTTGCTTCAGACCATTTAGACCCTTACTATTTTGAACTCGAGGGGCCGCTGACATTTTTGTCTTCTCTTAAAATTGATCAGCTTAAGAGCAAAGCGTCAGATTTTGATCCAGCGCGCGGCGTGGTTATTAACATGAAGAAGATGACCGAAATCGACGGTACGGGCGCTGAGATGTTGTTTGAATTGCTTGAGGAATTTAATAAGCATGGCGTTCGCGTAGTTCTTAAGGGTCTAAAAGACAAAGAGCGGGCCTTTTTGGTTAAAGCAGATGCAAAAGGGCAGGTGGCTAACATGTTTAGCTCATCGGAGAGGGATACACTTCAGATCTTGAGAGGCATTGTTGATTTAGCCTCACTAAATAGGCTTAGCAAAGGTCTTCAAAAATATCTCCACAGTAAGCAGCCTAAATATAGAGAGTTATTTAGCAAACTGGCAGATGGGCAATCACCGCATACGCTCTTTATTACTTGCTCAGACAGCCGTATTCAGCCGAACTTAATAACTTCGACAGAACCAGGCGAGATATTTATTATCCGAAATGTTGGAAACATTGTTCCGCCTTTTCATCGTGGTGCAATTTGCTCGGAAGCAGCTGGGATTGATTATGCTGTTGGCGTTTTAGGGGTGCGCGAAATAGTTGTTTGTGGGCATTCTGGATGTGGCGCTATGAAAGCGCTGCATGGGTCAGATCCGCTTCCAAAAGAGCTTCACTGCTTGGCTGCTTGGCGTAAGGAGACTTTGCGAGGTGATTCCTATCACAAACTTCCAAAGTCTATTGGTTTGGATCAAGTTGCTCATGTGAACATCTTGCACCAGATCGAAAGCCTTCGAACCCATCCAATTATCCGTGTTCGTGAAGAAGCAGGGGAGCTCAAATTAAGTGCCTGGTATTTCGATATCCCAACAGGCAGTGTCGAGATTTGGTCGCCAGAAACGAGAAAGTATGAGAAGCAGTCAGCGCATAAGCCGGTGAAGCTCTAAACCTCACCCCCCGGCCCCCTCTCCACCAAGTGGAGAGGGGGAGTCGCATAGTGTCAGGATTGCATCCAAAATTTGATTTGCAATCTCGTCTTTTGATAAACGCTCTGTTTGCTTCAAAATGCCTTGTTGATTTGCAATTGTAATTTGATTGCTATTATTGCCAAATGGCGATTGATCTTGGTTCACGTGATTGGCGCAAATCAAATCGCAATTTTTACGTTGGCATTTTTTGATAATAGCTTGTTCTGAGAAATCTGTTTCAGCAGCGAAGCCGACTAAAAACGGCTTATTGGGTTTGGAGGCCAGAGTTTTGAGGATGTCAGGGTTTTCTGCCAGCTCTAAGAACCTCACCCCCGGCCCCTCTCCACCCTGTGGAGAGGGGAGCTTTTTAATTTTACGGCTCTCTCTATTTTCAGGCCGAAAATCACAAACTGCCGCACAACAAATGCCGATATCACTTTTAGCGCCATACTCTAAACTCAAGGCCAACATGTCTTGTGCGCTCTGCACAGGATGTGCATGTATATTTGGCAGTTTGGGAACAGGCACTTGAAGTGGCCCATGTACAAGTTCAACTTCTGCACCACGATGTGCCAGAGCCCGTGCAAGTGCAATGCCCATCTTGCCTGAAGAATAATTACTTAAATATCTAACCGGATCTAACTCTTCAACAGTAGGCCCTGCTGTGAGTAACACACGTTTGCCAGCAAAATCTTTGGGCGCCAAAGTAAAATGTACATGTTCAATAATAGTTTCAAGTTCAACGAGGCGCCCTATTCCCTCACGGCCAGATGCCAAGTCGCCAGATTCTGGCGAGATAATTATACAACCACGTTCTTTTAATATTTGAATATTACTTTGTGTCGCCGGGTGCTCCCACATGTTGGTTTCCATCGCAGGCGCAAGCAACACAGGGCCTTTGAAAGATAAATAAGTTTGCAGCAAAAGCTCGTCAGCAAAGCCATGTGCCATGCGGGCAATTAAATTTGCTGTCGCTGGTGCGATTAGCAAAGCGTCAGCATTATATGCAGATTCAATATGCACTATTGGGGGGAGAGGTCCCCGAAGGGGAGTCCCCGTGAGGGTGTTGAGCGACAACAATGTCACAAAATCAAGCGCACTTTTAGTCGGCATAGCTTGCACTTGCATGCCTTGCTTTTGAAGCAAACGAATAAGTTCTAAGCTTTTATAAGCAGCAATACTGCCACCAATGCCAAGAATAATTTGGGGTGAGGGGTTCACAGGTGAAGCGTTTATCTGCTTTAGCGCAGTTCAACAAGTACTGGGAGTTAGCTTGGACATTTGTCCGATTGCAATTCAAGTCTGAACTAACTTATTATTCTCTCAAATAAGAAAGCCGCGTTCCCCAGCATCTACAAATTTTGGGGTGCGCGGCAGCCACTTGAGGCCGCAAGCACACATATGTTTTCGGCCCATAACTGTCAACAAACGTTGACTTGGGAGTAGTATGTCTGAAGTTAAATTATCGAAAAGAGCTGAGAAAATATGGGAGTGGGTGCGTTGTCATCCCGCACTTGATGCGGGATCCAGCAAATCGCGTAACAATACTGGATCCCGGCTCGGAGGCCGGGATGACAGCCTCGCGCTCGCAATTCGCCAGCAAACACTAGCCGACTTACTTGGCTGTTCACGTCGCAGTATCTATCGCGCGCTTAAGCAACTTAAAGAGCAGGGTTATTTGGTTGAGACGAAGAAGCGTGAAAACAGGTGTAAAATCTACCAATGTCACCCCGTACCCCGGATCGAGTCCGGGGCAAGCTTTGATACGGGGTCCAGAACTGGATCCCGGGTCTGCGCCCGGAATGACGTCCGCTCCTTCGAGCTCTGCCCCCAGGCCAAATTCCACCTCGACAACTGCCGAAATATCTTTCGCTATAATTTTCCCGAAAGTTTTGATTGGGAAAAACACTTCCCAGAAGCGACTCACAAAA
>JAESQZ010000168.1 GCA_016764955.1 Deltaproteobacteria bacterium
AATTCGCCATGTTGAACATCAAACTAAATTCTGGCGCCTCATGTTTGATAATCTTTATCTGATTCAAGAGCGCGAAACAGGCAAGGCGCACAGTGCGCGGACTGACAACCCAGACTCGACGTTATTTGGTGTCTCATATCCAAAGGCACCACCGCCGGAAAATCTAGAGCATCGCATGCGAACGCGCCCAGCTTACAGGCCTCTGAGGTGAGCCAAATTAGCATACTGAAGGCAAGAACTTGGCATGACTAAGAAACTTATCTTTGCTTGTTTGCTATTCATGGTTGCGACGTTTGCTTTCAGCGGGCAGCCCCGTTGGCACAGCAGCATTAATCGAGCTGCTATTGATGGTGCGGAAGTATTCACTCGAGCACTTGCACTTGCTGCATGGGGGCCGTCTTTTGTGGGTTGCATGGGGCTGCTTGAGTATACATCTTGGTATGGTGAGCATAGCACTAATGTGTCTGTGCGAGCTGCAACTGTGTGGTCGATTTTGGGTACGTCAGTGGGAGTATTGGCGCTTGCACCTTTTGCAGGAAGGCTCAGCTTCGTGCAGGCATGGCTCGGGGCCAATATGCTTCCCGTTGTGGCCCTTTTTGGGCTAGGCCAACTCAAGATTCGATAGGGATAGACCCTTTTGGCTTAAGCTATCTCGAAGTTTCTCAGAAGCGCCTTTGATAGATTGCTTGCCGCTTGCATCAAGGCCGCTGAAACTGAGGCGTATGTTTTTGCCTTGGGCAGTGACTTTGATGCTTGCGCCGTTTAAAACGCCTTTTTTGAGGTCAATAATAAAGTTAGAGTTTCCGCTTGGGTCAATGCCGACGGAAATGCGCTCGACCATGGCGTTTAGGTCTGCGTCTGGGATTTGAACTGGGTGTGCTTGAGCGGTAGCTGCTGCTTGTTGAGTGGCAAGGCCCATGTTGACGGCTTGTTGAAAAAAATCACCTTGGTTTCTGCCACCCATTTCGCCGCTGTTTTGCTCTTGTTGCTGCTTGTTTTTGACTGCGGATTGTAGAGCCAGGTTCTTTTTTTTAGTTTCGGCTTTTTTGCCTTGTGTGCTTTCTTTGGAGTCTTGTTTTTTTTGAGTTTTTGGCTGTTGCTGTTCTTGTAAAAGTTTGGGAGACTTAGCCTCAGCGTCTTGGCTTTCTGCGCCCTGTGTCTCGTCTTGGCCTTCGGTTTTGGCGTAGCGTTCTAGCGTTTCTTTGGAGAGTTGTGATTCTTGGGCTTTTGCACCTTTCACATTCCCGCCAACCAGTTTTTGCTGAAACCGCGTATTCTGCTTTTTTTGGGTTTCTTTGGCCCTTATTTGCAAGCCTCGTTCAATTAGGCGTGAACTGCCGTCGCGGTCAATGCGATTGCTCATCTTCTAACTCCTTTAAGTGTATGAAGTAGCGCGATTGGCTTAAATCATCAGCGGCTTCTTCTTCGCGCTTTTCACGTTCTTTCTTCTTTTTTTTTGTCCACTTTTCTTTGTGCTTTTCTAAGACTTTGAATTCTTGGGTGGCATGGGTGAGAACTTCTAATGCCTTACTGGTTTTTTGCTTGGCTTCTTCGAGTACTTCTTTTTGGGTGTTGATTTTTTCTTTATAGTCTAGCTCCATTTGAAAGAGCATTTCCAAGTGCCTGCGGCCCATTTGAATCTCTTTGATGCTAAGTTTGCCCTCTTGCATTTCTTGAAAGTAGGCATCGCGTTTGCTCAAGCGTGCTTGGCGCATTTGCTCAAGCTTTTCTTGCATTTCTTTGAGCTTCGCTTCTTCTTGGTCTAAGATTTTTTTTTCGCGAGCGTAGTTGTCTTCGGCGTCTTTTTTTGCGCGCTCTCGGATTTCAAACAGAGTTTGAAGGGGATATTTCATCCAATATCCTCAGCATCTGAGAAAAGTTCTTTGAGTTGTTCGATGGTTTTATCAAAGGGTGCATTTTCATCGATGCGTTGTTTCAAGAAAGTCTCGATAGAGTCATATTTGTCGATGGCATAGTCGACTTTAGGGTCCGTGCCATAACTGTAGGCGCCCAGCATAATGAGATCTTTATTTCTCTCATAGTTGGCCATGGTTTCGCGCATGATGCCAGCGGCTTTTTGGTGGTCTTCTTTGGTGATGCTGACCATCGCTCGGCTCAAAGACGGGAGTACGTCGATGGCGGGCCAGTGATTTCGCTCGCCTAAAGCACGATTCAAAACAAAGTGGCCGTCCAAAATACCGCGGACTTCGTCGGCAATGGGCTCGTCCATATCACCAGCTTGAACCAAAACACTGTAAATAGCTGTAATCGAACCTTTATCGTTATTACCGGTACGTTCCATTATTCTTGGAATTAAGGCGAAAACACTGGGCGGGAAGCCTTGGCGTGCTGGTGGCTCTCCAAGTGCTAAGCCAATCTCACGCTGGGCTCTGGCAAAACGCGTGGCGCTGTCCATCATGAATAAAACATCTCGGCCTTGGTCACGAAAGTATTCAGCAATAGCGGTTGCAACGTAGCAGCTTTTTAATCTCACAAGTGGTGGCGTGTCAGAAGTAGCGGCAATAATAATGGCGCGTTTGAGGCCTTCTTCGCCTAGGGAGTTATGCACAAACTCCATGACTTCGCGACCACGCTCGCCGACTAGATTAACGACAATAATTTCGGCTTCGGTGTTTCGGGTAAGTTGGCCAATCAACGTAGACTTACCCACACCAGATCCAGCAAAGAGGCCAACACGCTGCCCGCGGCCAATGGTTAAAAGGCTATCAATGGCTCGAATTCCCATGGCAATAGGCCTATCGACTGGTTGGCGGGTGTATGGGTCTGGGCTTTCGCGATGTACTGACCAATCAATCAGGCCATCTACTTCAGATAGCTTTGGCCCCTCATCCATCGCTTCCCCAACGCCGTCTAGTACCCGGCCTAAAAGCCCAGGGCCAACTTTAATCGAAAATGGCTTTCCGGTGGGGATGACTTCTGAGTCAGGTCCAATGCCTTCTAGCTCGCCCAGCGGCATTAAATAGACAATGCCTTCTTGAAAGCCGACGACTTCGGTTTTAATATGTGGTGCCTCTGGATTTTGGGAAGTGACATAGCACATGTCGCCTACTCTGGAGCTTGGGACAGAGGCTTTGATAATCAGGCTGGTGGTTTCGAGTACTCGGCCGCGCATGCGAAAAGGCTGGACGTTTTGAATCTTCTCAATCCAATTATCGATGTTGACCATAATAGCATTTCATAGCACATCTAGGCTTTCTAAGGTGGGAGTTTGATGAAAAATCTAGAAGCTATTTGGAAATTTGGTACGGCAGGTTTTAGAGCCGAGATGGGCGATGGGGCACATCAATTAAACAAAACATCTGTCGTGAAGATTGCTTGGGCAATTTCTCAATTTTTAAAGCCTGAAAGTCGAGTTGTGATTGGCTATGATGCGCGTCACCATAGTCGCGAATTTACTGAGCTTGTTGCCGAGGTGCTAAACGCCCAAGGCCATCAAAGCTTCATACATGCTGAGATTATCCCAACGCCGATAGGTGCTTTTTCTGTCACAAATCTAAAGGCTGATTTGGGTATTATGATTACAGCAAGCCATAATCCGCCGGCAGATAATGGCATCAAAGTTTATGGATCAAATGGCGCGCAAATTGTGGCGCCAGATACGCACAAAATAGAGGAGCTGATAATTGATGCGCCTGATTTTGAAGAGATTAAGCTGAGTGAGTCTGAAATTAAATTAGTCCCTGAGTCGGTGATTGATGCGTATTTTCAAGGTTTAAAGGATGTCATGCCAGCGGAGGCTGGCATCCAGCATAGGGCACCAGGTGAGCTGGATCCCAGCCGGCGCTGGGATGACAAAATCACCTACACCCCTCTCCACGGCGTCGGCACTAAATATGC
>JAESQZ010000169.1 GCA_016764955.1 Deltaproteobacteria bacterium
AATATGCCATATTCTTAGCTATCATGAGAAAAACGCCCCTTTATGATGGCCACGTCAAACTAGGCGCTCAGATGACCGAATTTGCTGGTTACTCGATGCCTGTTCGTTACACCAGCGATCGCGCTGAACACATGGCTGTCCGAGAAAAAGTTGGGCTATTTGATGTGAGCCATATGGGCGAAGTTTGGGTCACGGGCCCGAATTCAGAACGTGCGCTTTCAGAGCTTTTAAATCAAGATACGAGCAAATATAAAGCCGGCCGAGCTTTTTATGCGCTCTTACTAAACGAGAAGATGGGCATCGTCGATGACTTGGTTGGCTACAAGTTTTCAGCAGAGAAATTTTTGCTTTGCGTCAACGCCGCTAATCGAGACAAAGATTTTGCTTGGATAAAAAAACACTGCAAAGCAGACGTGCACGATGCCAGCGATGAGTGGGCGCAGATTGCAATACAGGGGCCGATGGCGCGGGAGATGGTGGCCAGCCTTGTCATACCAGCGGAGGCTGGTATCCAGAATATGTCTGAACCTACACTGGATGCCAGCCTTCGCTGGCATGACACTGAGAATATCAAACGCTTCCGCTTTACCCAAATTGGCGACTACATCGTCGCTCGCACCGGCTACACCGGCGAAGACGGATTCGAAATTTTTTGCCCACCCGAAAAAGCACCAGCACTTTGGGATACGCTTGCCAAAGAAGCGACGCCTTGCGGCCTTGCTGCACGCGATACGCTACGCTTAGAAGCCGGCATGCCTTTACACGGCAACGACATAAGCGAAGAGACAACCCCTTGGGAGGCAGGCCTTGGCAAATTTGTTGGGCTCGCAAGCCAAGAACCTAAGCGTAAATTGGTTGGTTTAAAACTCGAAGGCCGCGGCATTGCCCGCCCAGGTTACGAAGTTTGCATGCAAGACGGCCAAACAATTGGCAAAGTGACCTCTGGAACTCGAACGCCCTTTTTGAATCAAGCTATTGCTATGGCTTATATTAATAAACCCACTTGCGACGAAGAAAAACCGGTGTACGTCAAAATTCGTAATAACTTAGAGCCAGCATCTATTTGCGCGTTGCCTTTTTACCGCTCGCATAAACGCTAACCACCTGTAATAAAATAATAAATATAACATAATCGCGTGTCAGGAGCGCCAAATCTTGCATTTACACTAGAATTGGCGTACAAATCTAGTGTAAGGACTGGATTTGTCGCCATGAGAATACGCTTAATACAACTTCCTAAAAAACATAGCATTTTTCTTTTTGGACCTAGAGGTTCTGGAAAAAGCACTCTTTTGTCTCAAATGTTCTTTAAAGAACACAGCTACTGGATTGATTTACTTGATCCTGAGCAAGAAGAGCGTTTTGCCTTAAAACCCTCCGAGCTAGCCTCGATTGTCAGGGCGCTTCCAAACAAGATTACCCATGTTGTTATTGATGAAGTGCAGAAAAATCCAAAACTGCTCGATGTTGTTCACTCACTAATTGAAAGTACAGACAAAATCTTCTTACTCACGGGCTCAAGCGCTCGAAAACTTAAACGCGGGGCAGCTAACTTGCTCGCTGGGAGAGCGTTTGTTTACCACCTTTTCCCGTTCAGTTTTCTGGAGCAAGGATCTGAGTTTAATCTGGATGAAGCTCTTAGATTTGGCCAGTTACCTAAGCTAGAAGCCTTAGAAACAGTGTCTCTTAAAATTAAATACTTAAATTCCTATGCAAATACCTATTTAAAAGAAGAAATCGCTTCCGAACAAGTTGTTAGGAAATTGCTTCCCTTTCGAAAATTTCTTGAAGTAGCAGCTCAATCTAACGGAAAGATTCTTAACTACGCCAAAATTGCCAAAGATGTAGGTGTCGCAGAAACTACAGTCAAAGAATACTTCTCCATCTTGGAAGACACTTTACTGGGAACAATATTGGAACCCTTTCATCACTCGTTTCGAAAGCGCCTCAGACAAACACCTAAATTTTACTTTTTTGACAATGGCATTGCGCGTTCATTATCTAGACGCTTGACCTTAGCTTTACAACCAAAGACCAGTGCCTATGGAGATGCTTTTGAACAATTCATTATTAATGAAGCATTAAAGCTTATCTCCTACTTTCATGAAGACTACAAAGTTTCATATTTGCAGACAAAAGACGGGGCTGAAATCGATTTAGTTATTGAACGTCCTGGACTCCCCTTATTATGCGTCGAAATCAAAAGTTCTGACTTCATTCGGGAGGAGGATCTATCCTCATTCACACGATTAACCAAAGATCTTGGTGACTGTGAAGCTATCTGCCTGTGCAATGAAAAGACTGCTAAATCCTATGAAGGTGTGGCGATACTCCCTTGGCAACAAGGACTTAAGCGGTATTTTGTCGAATCATGAAATACTTCACCAAGAGTCACGAGTGGGTTTCAGTTGAGGGCAACAACGCAACAGTTGGCATTACTCAGCATGCGCGTAAGCAGCTTGGCGATATTGTTTACTTAGAACTACCCAGCCCAAAAACGACTCTGAGAGCCGGTGATGTTTTTGGCGTTATCGAAAGCGTCAAGGCCGTTAGTGATTTATACGCTCCTGTTTCAGGCACTGTCACAGGATCGAACGAAGAACTCGTGAGTGCACCTGAACAGATGAGCGATGGCTCGCAAGAAAACCCTTGGCTCATTAAACTAACGCTTTCAAATACGGGTGAGTTAGGTGGCCTGCTAAGCGCTGAAAATTATGAGAAGTATTTGGAAGAAGAGGTGAAGTAGCCCAGGGTTGGTTAAGAGTCTCTCTTTGGATACCAGCAATACAGCATTCAAAAGGTTTATTTGGCTCCTTAGAATCAGTTTCAAGAAGAAAATCAGTTTCCGCTGTGCTCCCCAATGAAAAGGCTATGACGAAGAGAAAGACACCTATACGCATGCTGCGAGTTTAGCGATGCATACTATTTAGGCAATACAGCAAACGTATATTTCTAGACATTGACTGGATCCCGGGTCAAGCCCGGGATGACATTCTGAACCATACACCTATGCTAAACTTTCCCCATGGCTCTTACGACCCTCGCAATCGACATTGGTGGCACCTCTCTCAAAATGATGGCGGTTGATGAACAAGATCAGCCGCTTCAAGAGCGTGAAAAACAACCCACCCCAAGACCTGCGACTCCTCAAGCCATTCTCAAAACATTAGAAGATATGTTCACCAGGCAACCTAAATTCGACCGCGTGTCCGTTGGCTTTCCTGGTGTTGTCAAAGATGGCGTCGTCGAAACCGCCCCAAATCTGGATGGCGAGTGGGCAAGCTTTGACCTTGCCCATGCAATCCAAAAGAAAACCAGCAAGCCCACAAAAGCTGCCAATGACGCAGACATCCAAGGCTACGGCTTAATCCACGGCAAGGGCTTGGAAATGGTTATCACCCTCGGTACTGGCCTAGGATCGGCTCTGTTTATTGATGGCAAGCTTGTGCCAAATCTTGAACTCGGGCACCACCCTTTCAAAGATAACCAAACTTACGAAGATTATCTTGGCAAACGCGGCGTTGAAAAACATGGTATTGAGGGCTGGAACCACCACCTTGAAGAAGCCGTTAACCTCATGAGACGCATCTTTAATTTTGATCGCCTCTATGTCGGTGGTGGCAACATGCACAAAGTGACCTGCAAGTTTAGCAAAGACGTGACTATTTCAAAAAATATCGCAGGTCTCTTAGGTGGCATCAAACTTTGGGAGGTTTAAGTTCGACACTCTGCCACCGAAATTTCTGCCTTGGCAATTTCTTCTAAACTTAAGCCTTCAAAACGCTTTCTAAGTTGCGAGTGTCCATAGAGCAAGTAAAGCCCTGCCCAAGTTTTGGTCCACAAAATCTCGTTATCATCAATATTTCTCATATACCAAGCAACCTGGCAATACTTCTCAAATAAGTCGGGTTCTTTAAAAACGATTCGATAAGTTTTTTCATAAAGTTCCCAATGGAATTGGGTGAGTGGGTTTAAGCCTCTCCCCTCGGAAACCTCATCCCCCGTCACTGCATACACTTTGCATCGATTTTGGCGCTTGCCCGTCTCAGCCAAATACCCCTGCTCTTTAAGCTGCTTAAGCGCTCTGTAAATACTACGTCGTGAACAGCCGAGTAAATCAGCGAGGGTTTGCTGACGAATGGGGAGCGTAACACCGTCACCCCGGCCTCCGAGCCGGGGTCCAGTATTGTTACGTAATTTGCTGGATCCCGCATCAAGTGCGGGATGACGATGAACCCACCCCAATACTTTCTCTGCTCTCGTCG
>JAESQZ010000170.1 GCA_016764955.1 Deltaproteobacteria bacterium
GCATTATTCCTAAAAATTCTTCCGAAATGCTCTTTATCAGGAAATATCTCATCTTGCATCGGAAGGAAAACGCCTGCACTATCAACTAAGTAGATTATGGGTAAATTGTTTTCCATAGCAATTTCCTGCGCTCGTAAATTCTTCTTCCCTGTTATTGGAGACCATGCGCCGGCTTTCACAGTTGCATCATTTGCAACGATCAGGCATTGTCTGCCTTGTATATAACCAATAACAACAACAACTCCGGCTGCTGGACAGCCACCATATTCCTCATACATACCATCTCCTGCAAATTCACCTATTTCAAAAAATTCAGAATCCGGATCAATTAAATATTCGACTCGCTCTCTTGCAGTTAATTTACCTTTTTCATGAATTTTATCAATTTTCTTTTGCCCGCCACCTAAATGAATCCTCTCCAATTTCGAGTGCATGTCCGAAACCAGCAAATTCATGTTATCTTCATTCTTATTTAACTCAATTTCCGAATTAATTATTTTTTTTGATTTAACTGCCATGTTTTTGACTCTTGATTTTAATGGATCCAAATATACATAGAAAGCCTAATAAATTTATATCAAGATAGAACTGGGAAGCCCGAAGTTAATTCGTTGTTCAATTCGAGAAAAAATAGTGGAAAATACATTATGGGATTAACTAATAAAAATTAGGCCATACAAAATTCCAAGACAAAACTTCTGACTTTGATCTTCGTACTACCGGCAGATTAGTAATAGATCAACAGGCTAATTGCAAGAATCCAAAATTCTAAAAAAATTGTATATTCGTTATATACTAACGGCCACATCATGATGCCAAAAGGTTTTAAGTTTAAATATCTTTTGATCCTTTTTGTATTGATACCTAATTTCTTTTTTGGGCAATCATACTACTATAAGAGATATTCCCTGGAAGAAGGTCTTGCCCAATCCCAGGTATTCTCTATGCATCAGGACCAATTTGGGAACCTGTGGCTAGGCACAATTGGGGGTATAACGAAATTTGACGGAACACGATTTAAGTCATTTACCACTAAAGATGGAATGGCCAATAGTGCTGTAACCAATATTTTGGAGGATTCTAAAGGTAATATTTGGATAGGTACATGGAAAGGCTTATCAATATACACCTGCGAAAACAGTTTTAGCATTTCCTCACCAATTGAAAATGGGTGCAATAAAAAGTTTTACAACATTACAAAAGAGCAAGGATTAATAAATGAAAAGATTAACTGCATTATCGAAGAATCTAATAATATTTTTTGGGTAGCCAGTGCAGAAGGCTTGTCTCGTTTACATATACGCTTTAACGATGATGATTTTAACATCGATGATATTAAGATAAAAAATTACACTATTGGTGATAGTTCAAATTTTCTTGAAATAATCGCATTATGTAAGTCAAAACAAGGCCGAATATGGATAGGAACAAATAAAGGAATTTACTACAAAGATGATAATGATCAGATAGTAGAATTTACATCTGATCAAAACAATCCGAAAGGGAACATCAACTATATCATCGAAGATAAAGATAGAGCTATTTGGTTTGGGGCTTCATCTGGCCTATATAAATTACCCAATGGATCAGTTGAATTACAAGATTTCCTAAAACAAGGTGGTATTAAAAAAACATATGTTAATTCAATAATTCAAAGTGAAAATGGAGATATCATATTTGGCACAAATGGTGACGGGTATTACGTATGCAATGGAGATAAAATTGAACATTTCGGTGTGAGCAATGGAGTTCCAAATCCATACATTAGATCACTACTTGAAGATCGGGAGGGAAACCTGTGGATAGGAACCGAAGGAGATGGAGTTTTAATGTTTACCGGTAAAAAGTTTGAGATATACAATCGTATTCATGGATTGAACAACAATATAATATGGACCATTTATCAAGATAGTAAAGATCATTTCTGGTTTGGAAGTTGGGGAAACGGCCTTAACCGATACAATATAGCTAACGCTACAACACAACATATTACACAAAAGGATGGCTTATCGGGTAATAAAATTTTTGCAATCCATGAAGATTCCTACAACAATTTATGGATTGGAACAGATCATGGAATTTCTAAATTTTCATTAAACGAACTTCAACAAGGAAATATTAATATCCAAAACTTAAATGATAAAATTATCATTCCCAACGGGGTAGCTTATTGTATTGTTGACGATCATAACAACAATACTTGGATAGGTACCAAAGACGGTGCGTATAAAGTTATCAAGAACAAAAATGGAATTCAAAGAACTATTCATTATTCCAAAAAACATGGACTAGCGGACAATGCCGTTAGAAATATATTTTTAGATAGTAAGAACAATTTATGGTTCGCAACAGGAAGTGGATTGTCCAAATTAATTCCACATGAAGACTCTCTCTATACATACGGCAAAATCCCCGAGAAAAACCTTATTTTATTTAAAAATATCACAGAAGAAGACGGGCTGAAAAACTCTTTGATAATTACAATTAAGGAGGATGCAAAAGGAAATATTTGGTTTGGCAGCTATGGAGGTGGAGTGTATATGTTGAATGCGGAGAATCACGACTTGATCAACATTTCTGCAAAAGCAGGATTAACATCAGAAAACGTAGTATTAATATTATTTGATGACCAGAATAATTTATGGATCGGCTCAAATTTAGGATTGGACCGGCTTAATGTGAATGAGTTTTTAGAAAATGGGAGAATTGTTATTAAACATTTCGGAAAACTGGATGGATTTGCAGGAGTTGAAACCAATCAAAATGGTGGTTTTAAAGACAAAAACGGTGATCTATGGTTCGGAACTATAGGAGGGGCCATTAAGTACAACACTACTATAGATAAACCAAATATTGTTAAACCTCAAACAAATATTACCAAAATAAGGTTGTTTTATGATAACCTTCAAATACCTGATGATGGTGTGTTTGGATACGATAAAAATCACCTCAGCTTTGATTTCTCTGGAGTTAGTTTAACCGTTCCTGAAAAGGTTCGATACCGCTATAAGTTAGAAAACTTTGATGATGATTGGTCTCCCATCACTGATATTCCTTTTGCCACATATTCTAACCTGCCACCCGGAAATTTTGCTTTTAAAGTTATTGCTTGCAATAATGATGGGCTTTGGAATACTATTCCCGCCATCTATAATTTTCAAATTATTTCGCCCTTTTGGAGAAATTGGTGGTTTATCAATCTATCAGCTTTTACTATTGTAGTGCTTTTATTCTTGTTCATTAAGTACCGCGTTAAAAAAGTCGAAACCGTTAATAAATTACTGGAAGTTGAGGTCTCATCAAGAACAAGGCAAATCAAAAACCAAAAGAAAAAACTGGAAAAAGCATATATAGACCTCGCCAAAGAAAA
>JAESQZ010000171.1 GCA_016764955.1 Deltaproteobacteria bacterium
AGGCGATTAAAGCAGAACGACGGCAGGAGGCTCATTTAAATAAGCTGGGCTTGGATTATGGTCGTTTGAAGCGTGAAGTTGATACCAATGCCAATCTTTATGATTTGGTGGCTAATCGGCTTAAAGAAATTGGCCTGATAGGTATGTTGCAGGTCAATAATGTCTCTATGCTCGATGCGGCGCGTGTACCAGTGGCACCTTATAAGCCTGACTGGAAAACCAATATGTTGGCGAGTCTCTTCTTTGCGGTGTTTTTAAGTTTGGGCTTGGCACTTCTACTCGAGATACTTGACCAGACTTTCAAGGATCAAGAAGAGGTTGAAAGCTTTTTAGGTCTGCCATTTTTAGGCATTATGCCTGCTATTAGCCCAGAGAGCAAGCTTCCCAAGAACCCGACCAAAAAGGAGTTGATGGCGTTAGCAAGAAAGAAAGATCTTTATAGCGAAACGCACTCAAAGAGTACGCTTTCTGAGTGTGCACGAGCGATTCGTACAAACTTGCTATTCATGACTCCGGATAAGCCGTTTAGAAGTTTGTTGGTTTCTTCTTCTTTGGCTGGTGAAGGGAAAACGACTCTGGCAGTGAATCTTGCGGTAACAATGGCGCAAGCAGGTAGTCGGGTGATTTTAGTGGATGCTGATTTAAGGCGCCCTAGGATTCATAAAAGCTTTCAAGTCGAGAACGAGATAGGATTGTCGAATTTAATTGTTAACTCATCTGATATGAATGAGGCAATCGTTCATTCATCTATAGATAATCTCGACCTGTTACCCTGTGGGCCCGTCCCTCCTAATCCAGCCGAGCTTTTACATACCTCTGGGTTTAAACAGACACTTGAGGAGCTTTATAAACGCTATGATAAGATCATTTTTGATTCGCCTCCAGTTTCTGCGGTAACAGACCCTGTGGTTCTTGGAACCTCGGTTGATGGTGTTTTGATGGTGATCAAGACTGGAACAACTCATCGCAATGCGGTGAAACGTTCTGTGCGAGCACTTCAAGATGCGCATGCAAGAATTCTTGGTGTGGTTCTCAACGATTCAGAGGCGTCTAAAACACAATATGGCTATTCGTATGCGCGCTATTATTGGTACGGAAACTACTACTATGGTGGGCAGTATGGTGAGAAGTCAGCTGAGGGTTGATTTTGTCATACCAGCGAAGGCTGGCATGATAATACTAACCCGGCTTAGGCACTTCTTTGCCACAATGTTTGCAGAAGAGGGCATCCCAGGCGTGGTCTTCTTCGCCGCACTCTTGGCAGCGTTTACCAGTGACTTTCTTTTTGCCTTGTTTGGATATTTCAGCTGAAACGATTCCTGTGGGAACAGCAATAACGCCGTAACCCAAAATCATGAGAAACGATGCGAGCATTTGGCCAATTGTCGTCTGTGGAGAAATATCTCCGTAGCCAACAGTGGTAACCGTCACGACGGCCCAATAGAGCGATCTTGGAATACTGTGAAAACCACTTTCGCCGCCCTCAATCAAATACATAAGCGTTGCAGCTATTAGAGTAACCGTTGACACTGTTAATAGAAACACAGCGATTTTTTGGCGGCTGCTATAAAGTGCTAGGCTCAAAAGGCGTGCTTCAGCGACATAGTGCCCTAATTTGAGAATCCTAAAGACTCGCATGAGCCTAAAAATTCTAACGACTAATAGAGAGTGTGCGCCAGGTAATAAAACACCTAAGTAGGTTGGTAAAAATGAGACTAAATCAATCACGCCATAGAAACTAAAGATATATTTTAGCTTTCGTTCTGTGCAAATAATTCGGCAGATATATTCGACTGTGAATAAAATCGTGAAACACCATTCGGCGACTCTAAATAAGGGGCCATATACTTGCCTAATTGAGGCAACGCTATCCAGACAGACAGCAGTAACACTGATAATAATAGCAGCTAAGAGTACAACGTCGAATAGCTTTCCTGCTGGTGTGTCAGATTCGAAAATTATCCTGTAAAGACTCTGTTTCCACTTAGGCATTGGGAGACTGTAGCATAGGTGTTATGCTCGTTTTGTTTATATGGGAAAAAAACGACTTGATTTAATATTGGTTGAGCGAGGCTTAGAAGAGACACGTTCTCGTGCACAAGCGCGCATCATGGCTGGCGATGTTGTTGTCGGTGAGCATAGGGCCGATAAGCCTGGGCAATTAGTAGCTGAAGATGCCCCTATTCGCTTAAAGTCGAATTCAATTCCCTATGTCTCGCGCGGGGGGCTTAAATTAGAAGCTGCCTTAAAAGCTTGGCCAACGCCTGTTCAAGGCGCAATTTGCATAGACGTAGGGGCTTCAACGGGTGGCTTTACAGATGTGCTCTTACAAAACGGCGCAGCGCAAGTGTATGCAGTAGATGTCGGCCGTAATCAGCTGGCGTATTCGTTGCGACAAGATCCTAGAGTGCGTGTTTACGAGAAAACGCATATTTTGAGAGTCGAGCCTGGAACTTTTGAGCCCAAACCTAACATCGCTGTAGTGGATGTCAGTTTTATTTCGTTAACTAAAGTTTTGCCAGTTTTGGAACAGCACTTACAGAAGCCTGCTTGGATATATGCGCTGATCAAGCCTCAGTTTGAAGTTGGTCCAAGGCATGTTGAGAAAGGCGGCATTGTGCGAGATATGAGTGCGCGCGAGGCTGCAAGAGATAATATTCTGACTCTTGGAGAGTCATTGGGGTTTAAACTTATTGGTTGGCAAGAAAGCCCCATTCAAGGTACAGATGGCAATGTAGAGTATCTAGCTTGCTTTAAATTATAGGTTGTTTTGGTGCGTATTATTGGGATAGATCCAGGTTCACGAAAAACAGGGGTTGGCATTATTGATTATCATGTTCGAGAACGGAAGTTTTCTCTCGTGCACGCCAAAGTTTTACGTCTTGATTTAGAAAATGATTTAGCACAACGCTTGGCTGAGCTTGCTTCCCGGCTCGGAGAAATCCTAGAGCTTTTTCAGCCAGAAAAAGCAGTGTTAGAAGATGTCTTTGCTGGTGAACATGCACGTTCTGCTTTAATCCTAGGCCAAGCACGAGGTGCTTTGTTAACGACTTTAGGCTTACAAGAGATGCCAGTTTTTTCACTTGCACCTCGTCGCGTGAAGCAGTCTTTGACAGGCGCAGGGCAGGCGAGCAAGCAACAAGTCGGCGAAATGGTAAAAAATCTGCTTAGCTTAGATAAAAAACCAGCTGAAGACGCCGCAGACGCTTTAGGCGTCGCCATGGCTTATGTTCTAGCGCCACAAGCTTCTGTAAAACGCACAAGCTCTAAGAAAAAACGCCAAGGTTTTCTAGAGCTCGCCCAAAAACAGGGCCTCGTCTAACCCTCTCCCATCGGGGACCTCACCCTAAATCCCTCTCCACCAAGTGGAGAGGGACTTCGAACTTAAATCCGATCCAACTCCAAATTCATCATCAACACATTGATATAGGGCTTCTCAGCTTTATCTACCAAATCCCGAATTTGCTCAGGCTTTAAAGCTCTGGCTTTGGCGATTCTAGGAATCTGCTCATAGGCCATTTCCAGTGGAATATGGGGATCCAAGCCACTTGCGGACATCGTATCCCGAACGTTCTTTGGGAACTCTGGATCAAGCGGAGATAGATGCCGCGCTTCTGAGGGAATAGCGTTGTAGTTGCTAGCAGAAGGCCTAGCCCAAAAGTATTTTGGATCTTTAAACTCTTGAGCGATAAGCTCGCTACCAACAATTTGGCCATCTTTCTTAACCAGACTGCCATTTGCTTGGTCAGGAAAAACCAGCCATGAGATGCCAGTCACAGCAAGCGGATAAAAGACGCCTGTTGTGGCGATTATGCCAATAAAGAGCAGTATAGGGCCCATCAAACTAGTAACATTTGAAGCAGCCAAATATTCCACTTTTATTCAAAACCAACTCTGTTGTAATATAACAGCTATGACAAAGCATCCTGTGGCACGTGTAAAGTTTTCATCCCCTGTTGGTTATGATGGCAATCTATTTTGGTTGATCTTATTTCTAATCATTTGGCTCCCGCTTGGGCTGGTGCTTTTCTTAAAGAATGGCTACATCAAGCATAAATCTTCTCGCTTTAGCATTTATTACCGTGGCGATTGGAACTGGCTCTATTTTTGGGCCATCCTATGCTTTCCAGTAGCTATCGCGCTGTTGGTGTTTAAAGGCGTCGATGTTTTGGAAGAGACTTATTAGAATATGCTAAGCCGCATTATGTCGTGACTGAAGATTAAATGTCCCAATATTTGCAATTGGGACATAATTGGGACAAATGCGCGATAACATTCTCCAAATAAGCGCCAGGCACGCACAGGTTAGCAGGTTTCACAATTTATGTTCGAATTTCGTGTTAATTTTCACAAAAATCAAACGTACTTTTGTCATGGAGCGTAATCTATACCTAGCTAAACTAAACTAAAAATAGAATAGCGAATAGGCTTCAGGTGACGCCCCGTTAAGGGGCAA
>JAESQZ010000172.1 GCA_016764955.1 Deltaproteobacteria bacterium
ATAGTCAAGATGGTATTTTAGGTGAGTGTGTGGATGTTGCTTTGGTGGCATTATCTATTTATTTTTATCATGGTGGTGATATAGAAGACTTAGAAGCATGTGTTAATAAAAAATGCCAAAAATGGCGTAAGTACCAAAAGGTTTAAAAATGGATTTAGATCCGGTTAATTTATTTACCCAACTTTGCAATGAAAGTGATGGCACTGATGGCGTTTTATTAGAAGCAGCAGACGTAAAAACACGACGTGGCGAAAAGAGTATTTTAATGCCACAGGCGGCTTTGCGAGCAACTTGTCGTGGGTTTAAAGTTGAGCTTGAAGCGTTGACAGAATTCGGCGAACAAAAACGCCAAGAGATAATTCAAAAAGTTCCACTGGAATTTACGAGGCCAGATAAGAATCAAAGGCTTCGGGACCAACTTAAAGCGCCTTCGCCGCTTGATGTCTTACGTGTGATGAGCGATCTGCCTAGTATTAAGATGATTTTAGGCATGTTTGCCTATGATTATGTTGATATGGTCGAGGAGCTGCCTAAAGCCAAACAAGACTTATTAAATATTCCGGATTATGTTTTTTGGGTCCCAGAAAAATTATTAATTATTGATCATGTGAAAAATCACACTCGTGTTTGGGAGCGTGATTCTGAGTGTCACCCTGGCGAAGGCCAGGGTCCAGTGTCATCCTGGCGAAGGCCAGGGTCTACGTGCCTAGATTCTGGCCTGCGCCAGAATGACAGTATGACTGTCGACATCCCTGACGACGAATACGCTGACTTAGTCAAGCAAATGAAAGAACACATTGTCCAGGGCGATGTCTTCCAGATTGTGCCATCGAGAACGTTTAGCCTGCCCTGCGAGGATCCCCTAGCAGCCTATCAGCGTCTCAAACAAAGCAATCCAAGCCCATATATGTTCTATGTGAACGCACCTGACTTTACAGTTTTTGGGAGTTCGCCGGAGAATTTTATCAGGGTTTCGGAAGATCCTAAACGCATCGAGATTAGTCCTATCGCTGGCACTCAAACGCGTGGCATTGATTTGGATGCTGATAGTCGCAAAGAAGCAGAGCTTCGTTTAGATATTAAAGAACAAGCTGAACACATGATGTTGGTCGACTTGGCGCGTAACGATATTGCGCGTGTTTCAAAAGCGGGGACTCGCCATGTGCAGGAACTTTTAACGGTCGATCGCTATTCGCATGTGATGCATTTGGTTTCACATGTGCAAGGTGACTTAAAAGATGATCTTGACGCCTTGCATGCTTATCAAGCGTCTTTAAATATGGGTACCTTGGTAGGTGCGCCTAAAGTTAAAGCCGCGCAGATTTTGCGCGAAGTTGAAAAGACCAAGCGTGGTATCTATGGCGGCGCCGTTGGTTATTTGGACCATCGTGGCAACTTGAATACGGCCATCATGATTCGATCCGCAATTGTGAAAGACGGCACGGCTTATGTGCGTGTGGGCGCTGGCGTTGTGTTTGATTCAGACCCGGCTTTTGAGGTTCAGGAGACGCATAATAAAGCGCGTGCTGAGTTGGAGGCGATTAACCCCTCTCCCCTTGAGGGAGAGGGAGATTTTGGCTCGCCAAAATCGGGTGAGGGGGCGCTCGTGGGTAAGCCACCCTCTATATTGCTCATCGACAACTTCGACTCTTTTACTTTCAATCTAGAATCCGAGTTCAGAGAGCTTGGTTGCGATGTCCAAGTTTGGAGAAATTGCATCACGGTCGATAAGGCCATGGAAATAGCGCTCGCGATGCCAGAACCAAGATTAATAGTCTTGTCACCTGGCCCAGGCACACCCAAAGATGCTGGCTGCTGTATTGAGCTTGTGCAAAAAAACAAAGGACAAGTGCCGATGTTGGGTATCTGTATGGGGCATCAGGTGATGATAGAAGCCTTGGGCGGTGAGGTGGGCTTGGCTGAAATCACCATGCATGGCAAAAGCTCTTTGATGAAGCATTCTGGTGCAGGTGTTTTTGAAGGCTTTGCTAATCCAATGCCAGTGGCGCGCTATCACTCATTGTCTGGGGCGTATATTCCTGATGAGCTTGAAGTGCTGGCAACTTGTGGCGAAACAGTCATGGCTGTTCAGCATAAACAGCACAAAATGCTTGGGCTTCAATTCCATCCAGAATCTATTTTGACCCCTGAAGGTTCTCTCTTACTTCAGCGTATATTAAACTGGGCTTAATGAACGTTCAAAAAATATTTACGCGTATTCTAGAAGGCAATATGCCAGATAGCGAGATCCAAGAGTTCTTACTTGAGCTTAAAAAGCAAGGCGAAACTTCTGAAGATATCACGTATGCTGCGCAGGCTTTACTAGATGTTGCAACGCCGTTTCCAAAGCCAGATTATCTATTTGCAGATTTAGTTGGCACTGGGGGAGATGAACAAGGTACTTATAATATTTCAACGGCAGCTACTTTTGTTGCTGCGGCGATGGGGCTGCCCATGGCCAAGCATGGCAATCGCTCTGTTTCATCGAGGTGTGGCTCAGCTGATGTATTAATATCTTTGGGAGCTAATCTAGAAATGTCCCCTGAGCAATCGAGAGCTTGCTTAGATAGGACAGGTTTTTGTTTCTTGCTAGCACCAGTTTATCACCCTGGTATGCGGCATGCCATGAAAGTACGTCGTGCTTTACACACCAGAACGATTTTTAATTTGTTGGGGCCGTTGGTGAATCCCGCACATCCATCTGTACAACTTACAGGTGTGTATGACCCGAAGTGGTGCAGACCTGTGGCTGAAACGCTTCAAAAACTAGGTGCTCAAAGAACTCTCGTGGTACATGGCTCTGGTTTAGACGAAATCGCCATTCATGGGCCTACCCAGGGAGCTCTATTGAATGACGGCGTGATTGAAGAATTTGTTTGGGAGCCTTTTCAAAGCTACTCACTGGATTCGATTAAAGGCGGTGAACCTGATCAAAACGCCGAGTGGCTGGTTAAATTACTCAAAGGTCAAGCAAGTGACGCTCAAGTAGAAGCTGTGGCTGTAAATGCTGGGTCGTTGTTGTGGCTTGCGGGCGATAAAATTTCGGATATATCAGCGAGAAAATTAGCTTGTGAACAAGCAAGAGACCTAATTCAATCGGGGAAAGCCTATGACACACTCGACGCCTTTATCTCGTATTCTCGAATACAAACAGCTTGAAGTTTTAGAGCGCGAGCGCTTGAGACCGCTTGAGTCTTTTCGAAATAAATTAGTGCCTTCTGATAGAAAATTTATGGGAGGTTTGATTTTAGAATGCAAAAAAGCTTCGCCCTCCGAGGGCTTGATTCGAGCTGATTTTAATATTGCTGAAATCGCTCGTGTTTATTCGCCGTTTGCGCAGGCTATCTCTGTATTGACTGACGAGAAGTTTTTTCAGGGAAGCTTTGGCTTATTAGCTCAAGCAAGAGCGCAAGTTACTTGCCCTGTGCTGTGCAAAGATTTTATTTTGTCGCCTTATCAGGTTTATGAGGCAAGGCTTTATCAGGCAGACATGACTTTACTCATGCTGTCTGTCCTTGATGACAAGACTTATCAAACTTGTGCTCAAGCAGCTCGAAAGCTAAACCTAGATATTTTGACAGAAGTTCATGATGAGCAGGAACTCGAGCGTGCTGTGAAACTAGGCGCTGAAATTATTGGCATTAATAATCGCGACTTTAAAACACTCAAAGTTGATTTAAATACTTCGAGGCGGCTATTATCACTGGTTCCAAAAGACAAAATCAAAATCGTTGAGTCTGGCATTGAGAATCATGATCATATTCGAGAATTTAGAGACCAAT
>JAESQZ010000173.1 GCA_016764955.1 Deltaproteobacteria bacterium
GCAGACCGCAAGGGATGCCAGTGGCTGTGCGAATTTGGGATGTTGGAAGAAGCGAATGCTGAGCTGTTACGGCTCAGATACGGGTTGCAATAATACTCGGCACGAAAGTGAGCCCACGTCTAACTGGTCTTTCATCGAGAGAAAGTTTGGAGAACCGTTTTAATGGAGGAAAGCAAATGAGAACGCTGGCAAAACCAACGATTCGTGCACCCTCAACAAAGTTTAGTTGGGCCTCGGCCGATTGGTTAAAGGCTCAACAACATGTACGACGGCTGCAGATGCGTATCGCGAAGGCAGAACGAGAAGGGCGCCATGGCAAGGCAAAAGCTTTGCAATGGGTCCTGACTCACTCGTTTTATGGCAAAATAATTGCCATAAAACGGGTTACAGAAAACCGGGGGTCTAAAACCCCTGGAGTTGATGGTGTCACTTGGAAAACCAACAAGCAAAAAGAAGACGCAGTCAAAACACTGAAAAGACGAGGCTATAAAGCCGCGCCTCTCAGACGGGTTTACATCCCCAAGAGCAACAAAAAGCTGAGGCCGCTTGGAATTCCTCGAATGATTTGTAGAGCTCAACAAGCTCTATACCTTTTGGGTCTAGAACCCATCGTGGAACAAAGAGCGGACAAGAACGCATATGGCTTCAGGCCTAAGCGTTCAGCAGCAGATGCCATAGCACAATGTTTTATTGCATTGGCAAATAAAGATCGTGCTCAATGGATACTCGAGGGCGATATCAAATCTTGTTTTGACAAAATTGACCACTCTTGGCTACTGGCAAATACTCCAATGGATAAAGCCATGCTCCAAAAGTGGCTCAAAGCGGGGTACATGGAGCGAAAAACGTTCCATCTCACGCATGAGGGCACGCCGCAGGGAGGAATAATTTCACCCTGCCTTTCGGTGCTCACTCTGAGTGGTCTTGAGCAAGCAGCCAAACAAGCTGTCTCAGAACCTCGAGACAAGGTGAATGTGGTGGCCTATGCAGATGATTTTATTATCACTGGCGCTTCAAAAGAAGTGTTAGAGAATCAAGTAAAACCAGCTGTTATAGCCTTTCTCAAAGAACGGGGTCTCGAACTCTCTCAGGAGAAAACGAAACTCACGCACATTGAGGAAGGATTTGATTTTCTCGGATTTAACGTACGTAAGTACAAGGGCAAACTGTTAATCAAACCCTCGAAGAAGAGCATTAAGCGATTCTTAGGTTCGATTCGAGAGACAATCCACCCCAAGCTTTCAATCAAATCAGAAGAAATGGTCCGGACCCTAAACCCCAAAATTGTTGGGTGGGCCAACTATTTCCGACATGTGGTTGCAAAAGCTACCTTTGGTCATGTGGATACCGGTGTCTTTAATAAACTAATGTGGTGGATAAAACGGAGGCATCCGAATAAAAGCGCTGGGTGGCGTCGGAAACGTTATTTTCGGCGCGAGGGACTTCGGAATTGGGTGTTTTATGGCGTCTCTATTTCTAGAGGTGGCAAGCTCAAACTCAGGGATCTCAAAAAGGCCAGTGCGATTCCAATCAAAAGACACGTCAAAATCCGAGCCAATGCTAACCCTTATGATCCTGCCTATACTGATTACTTCGCAGCGCGTAAAGCCAAGCGAACCTTCAGAATAGCGTCGGATGTAGAAGCAGGCGAAAGCTAGGATGTAACTACCGGGTCTGAGTACAGACCTTTGAAAGGCTTGAGCCGTATGATGGGAAACTATCACGTACGATAAATGGAAAAGGTGGTCTCAAACGGCTAATGGTTGCTTATTAGGCGACACAAGATTGAGCTCTGAAGGAGATCACCATGTGAGAGTATCACATGGCAGTTGGTTTAGCGCAAGAGAGGGGATGTGATAATATGCCGTAAGGAGCTGGCGAAAAATCGGCTAACTTCGGCACATTACAAAATATAAAGGAATCCATTATGAATGAAGCTATTACGTACGACAATTATATCGCAATCGATTGGGCACAAGAGACAATGGCAATAGCGAGAATGACAAATAAACAAGATAAGATAAAGGTTTTCGAAGGACCTTCCGATGTCAGAGGAATTCGGGAATTCCTAAAAGGGCTAAGGGGCACTAAGATTCTAACCATTGAGGAGTCAACGGCATCTCAATGGCTCTACACAGAGTTTAGAGAGCATGTTGATAGATTACTGGTTTGTGACCCATATCGGAACCGTCTTCTTTCGGAAGGGGCAAAAAATGACAAAATTGATGCTACAAAATTAGTTCGATTATTACGAAGCGATATGCTGAAAGAGGTTTTTCATAGTGGCGATGAATTTATTTATCTACGTAAAATTGTAAGCGGTTATGACGATTTAATTCGATCAGGAGTTCAAGCTAAAAATCAACGTTCTGCTCTCCTTCGTGCGATTGGAAAAAGCCATAAAAAAGATTCTTTCCCACCTGAGCTGCTAGCTGATAAATTTGTGCTTGATAGGCTGGAGCGACGGATAGAAGATTATAAAACACAAAAAGCTGAGTACGAAAGAGAATTTCAACGATTATGCAAAAAACATAAATCAATTAAAAATCTAAAAACCATCCCAGGAATAGGTGATATTCATGCAGTTCAGATTGCGGCAACGGTTGTTGACGCCAAACGATTTGAAAATCAGGGTCGTTTCTTGAGCTATTGTGGGCTGGTAAAACTTGAGCGTATGAGTGGCGGGAAGTCCTACGGAAAGAAATCACCGCGATATAATCGGGCATTTAAGCATGTATTTAAAATGGCTTCTCAAAGCGTTATTCAAGCAGGTGTGACCAATCCAATGCATCAATTTTATGAGTACCTCATCAATGAGAAGAAGAAATCTGAGTATATTGCCAGACATACAATCGCGAGAAAAATAGCGGTACTTTCATATGGAATATTGAAAACCAACAAGGCATTTGATCTTAAAAAATTTGGAGGCACTAAAAAGACAGAAAAAGATTTAGTCAGGTCTTGAGGTCTATTGAGTTGATTCTGAAATCATCAGATCAGCAGATAGTCCTTGGGATGGGGAGAAAGAGCTCAAACAGAACCGTAACACCCTTTATCGGGAATAGTTCAAACGCACGATTAGCCTCTCCTCTATTTTCCTAAATTTATAGTAGCACAAGGTGGTTTTCTCAAAGAGGGCCATCCAAGATAGCTCAAATAGACGCATGTGGGATACTGAGTTCAAGCTCGAAACCTACGACTAGGAAACTGATAAAGATAGGACTGTCACGATGCAAGAAGATGAAACAGAAAACAGATTCAGTTAAGATTTGTCAAGATTTACAAGTGGCCGAGACCGTAATGCGAAAAAATTTAAAAATTCTCGCGATAGGGAGCTTTTTTCTCTTGCATTACTTTTCCATAGACGGTTCTGAGATGTTTGAGGGCGAGGGCTTGGTGCAAGCATCCAAGGCGACTGTGTGAACGCTACTGCCGCATACAGCATCCACATAACAATCAGCAAATGTTTTGTATATAAGCAGGTCAGAATCTGAGCAATGTCGAACAAGACCATCTGCTTGCGCCTGTGTAATTGTGAATGCAGATCGTTGAACATCAGTAGCACCAGGGCAGTCGCTCTGAACCTCTTGAGAAATGTCTAATAGAGACTGCATCGTCGGGTTGCTGCTCGAGGGGGGGCCCGAATTACTCGAATTGCCGCTTACAGTACTGTCCTCTTCGAGTTTGAGGCTATTTTGGCTGTTTATCTTCCGATTCAAGTCTTCTAGCCAATAAGGGCTCTTTTCAGCGATTCCCTTGGTTTTCAAAAGTCTATCTACAAGTACTCCAATGGCCTTGGTTTCAAACTGTTTATCAATCAAAGCAGACAGTGTTTCTGCTGCGCAGCGTTGTACATTAGAGTCAGGGTTAAAGATCTCTTTCTTAGCTAATTTGAAGGCTGATGCCAAACCAAGATTATATCTAATCAAAACGGGAAATAGATCATAGAGTCCCATTCCAAGTACCATCGAAGCCGAGTTTGGGTTTATTTCTTCAGCAGCTTTTAATGCAGCAGATCGGTATTTTTTATTGGCAGCCAATTTACCGAATAGGCCAAGAGAAAATGCCTTCACGGCTGGCTCTGAGCTATGCGAGTTCTTCTCGGCAATCAAAGCGATTTCTTCAATGCCGATGCGTTTTTCAATTAGAGCGTTCATAAGCCAAAATAGAGCCTGCTGAGTAGAGAACTTAGGATCTGATGATAGTTCCTTCAGCACAAACTTCGCTTTTTCATTCACGAGCTCGTTGTTACTGTAATTGAGTACAAGTCTCTCTAATACAGTGATTCCTAGCATTTGATTTGTAGGGCGCAAGCTTTGGATGCCAATAGAGGCTATTTCCAATTTTTCTTCTTCATTCAGTGTCCCTCGAGGTAGAACAAATGCCAACCCCATTGCTTCATGCGCAATTATCCACTCCTTCATCTTTGGGCTAGGATATCTATCCATCAAACTCTGAAATACGATATCAGGTAGATGTCCTGTGTTTGCGATCGTAGCCAATGAATCCTTAAATGAATTTAATGGGAATATTGGATTCTTGTTGAGCGAATCAAGTCGAAACTGAATGTCATACTCATTTTCAACAATATCTGAAATCACAAGTTTGTTTTCAAGCGCTTCTAAAAGAGCATAATCAAGAATTAAATTCCATCGACCAGGAGAGTTTATAAAATTTGGACCGATGAAAAAGAATTTTACGCTCACGCTATCAGTTGAGCGTTGATAGCTCAGTCCAATCTTCGCACTATGATTCTTGAGAGGCATATTGATGGAATATTCAAGAACACCATTGCCAACTTTTACTCCTGTTAAGAAGACTGGGAATTGTTGGCCTTGCAGTTGATGCCAAGTATATTGGAAGTTTGCTGGAGTCACCAAATCAACCAGAGTTTGCGTATTCCAAGCTCCCATAAAAGTATTGAGAGATTGATGAATAAGCGTGAAAAAATCCTCTAGATTTATAGGGAAATGTCGTTCAAAGTCAGTAGTAGCTCCGATTGCTGCTGCTGAGACGCTGAACATTTGCGAAGGCCGCAGGTCATCAGTTTGGAGACTTCTCTTGGCGTTCAGTAAATCTGTGACTTGCTCAAGATAACGGCTTAGACCCCATTGTTCGTGATACTTCACAAACTCTTGAGGCGCTTTAGGCCCCCAGGCTTTGAGTAGATTTAAGTAGTCTTCAACGCGTGTTTTAAAATTGGCGATATTGGCATTTGGCGTTGACTTGAGCATTTTGATAGAGTTATCGAATAACTCAACATAGCTTTCCATCACACTGGTAGCTGCCATGGTTTCAAGGCTGTTTTTGAAGCCTAAAAATTGCTCGCTGGTAAAATAATTTTCGAACTTGGTTTTAAAATCTTTTCTGGCTCTTACAAATTTTTCTGCTTTGCTCCAAACAGACAAATCATAAGCAGTAAGCTGCTCTTTTTTATCTTGAAGAATTTGTAAGTAGTCTTTTGATTTTTCATAGTCGGCTGTGAATTCTTTCAAAATATTCGCGCTGCTGGGCGTCGAAAAGCCATAGTTAGGTTCAAGTAGTGGCCACTCATAGGGGCGTTTTAAATTATCTTCATCGACTTTGGCAGCCATTTGCATAAAGGAGCTGTTTAAAAACATTGGCAGGATGCCTAATTTTTCAAAAGCGCCAACCAATCGAATAAGTTCAGGCTTATCAGTATCAGGTATTTCGTCGATGAATCTTAAGACACGTTGAGATGTTTTATCGGTGAGAGAACTTTTTTCTGCCAGTTGTGCAAGTTTGAATAGCTCAGGGTCTTTTAAAATGCGCTGGCTAATAATATTTGTATTGATGAGTGGCTTTAGGGTGTTATCGATAAAGCGCTGTCCGTCTGCATATTCAGCTTGAACGCTTTCAAGGGAGTAAGCATCAACAATATTGGATTTAGCAGGCTGGCTAATCATGCTTTCAAGAAAGCGTCTGGGAAATAAAGCTAATAGTTGAGATAGGTCTTTATTAGGGTTTTCCTGGATTTGCTCTAAGAGTTCATGAGCGTGGGTATTGAGGTTTTCAAGTTTAGGTAACACCTGGGCCGCTAGTGTTCGTTCTTCGAGGCAACCTGGTTGCTGCCAGTCGCAATGTGCTTTGGCCCGGGTGCGCTCTGTGAATAGA
>JAESQZ010000174.1 GCA_016764955.1 Deltaproteobacteria bacterium
ATGTTTTTCAATATAAGCAAATGCTACTTCGATTTGATCTTTGCTCGCCATGCTATGCGGATCACTTACTTTACGTTTTCGCGTACAGTGACGGCAATAAACGGGACAATTATGGGTCGTGTAAAACAATACGCGATCTGGATACCGGTGCGTGATTCCAGGAACAGGCATGTCTTTTTCTTCACCCAAAGGATCTTCTAGATCATGCTCCAATATTTGAAGTTCTTCAATTTGTGGCACGCACTGCAAACGAATGGGGCATTTCGGATCATCTGGATCCATCAAAGCGCCATAATATGGCGTAATACCCATATGAAACATCGCGTCAGACTCAGAAAAGGCGCGTTTTTCATCTTCGGTGACCTTGATCACACCCTCAAGATCTTTGATGTTTCGATAGCGCTTGCGCTGCTGCCAGCGCCAGTCATTCCAAGATGACTCATCGATATCACCTCTTGGACTATGCACAAAACGCTTAGCCAATGGATCAGGTATTGGTCTTGTACCATCTGCAGCATCTGGCAAATCACGGGCATCTGCTGTGGCATTCAGCGCATCAAAAACAAAACGGCCATCCCCTTCAGGCAGCTTATAAGGCTCAGCCTTACTTGGCACATCGGGGACCTTATCTTCAAAAGATTCCAGCATAACCAGTAATATACATTCGAGGCCTATTTTGGTATTCCTGAAAAATCATGCTGATCACGAGTTTTATAGCTGGACTCTTAGGAGCGTTATCGCCCTGCGTCTATCCACTGATTCCCGTTACCCTTAGCGTGATGGGTGTCAGACGCTATGACACTCACTGGCATGGCTTCCGCGTCGCCTTTTCCTATGTGCTAGGCATTGTCTCACTACACACTGTTTTAGGCGTTGCCTTTGCTTATTTGGGGATTCTCGCCGGATCGAGTTTTCAAAGTCCCTGGATCAATGCAATTCTCGCAATTTTATTATTTGTCATGGCTCTTAATTTGATTGGCGTATTCACATGGACCCTCCCAGCTAAAGCCACCCAATTCTTAAGCCATGTAGGTGCTCAAAAAGGCCACAAAAGCGCTTTTTTGATGGGACTCGTCGCTGGTGTGATTGCTATTCCCTGCACAGGGCCAATACTGGCTGGGATTTTGGCATTGATTGCTGAAAAACGTGATCTAGTTCAAGGCTCATTCATGATGCTCGCCTACTCCATTGGAATGGGGCTCCCGTTTCTTGTTCTCGGCACTTTTAGCTCATCAATTTCAAAAATACCCAAAAGCGGCCCTTGGATGAACCGCCTTAAAATGCTCTTAGGCGCCATCATGGTTTTTCTGGCTGCCCACTATGGCCAGCTTGCTTGGAACGCCTTTCGAAACCCATCGGCTTCTGCAGAAGCAATTGCTACCCAAATTCAAAAAGCCCAAGAAAATAATAAACGCGTTATTTTAGATTTCTGGGCTGAATGGTGCACACTCTGTCATGAACTCGACGAAAAAACACTCAAAGACAAGAGAGTCAAAAAAGCTCTAGAAGGCTATGAAGTCATTCGAGTCGATGTGACTTTAGACTCTGAAGAAAATCGAAAACTTCAAGAGACTTATGGCGTGATTGGCTTGCCAACGCTTGTTTTTATCGATAGTGGCCAACAAATACATGGCTTTATTTCACCCGAAGAAATGCTTACTGAACTGAAACGACCCGCACATCTCCAAGCGCCCTAGGCAGCACAAGCCTCAATCGGCCATCTTTGCGCTTTTTATCATGCGTCATAGCTTCCCAAAGCGCTTTGCGAGTCATGCCTTCAGGCAACTCGACTGGTAACCTCAATTTTGAAAGCAAATCTCGAATTCGAACCACTAATTGAGGCTCACACTTTTCATGCTGCAAAGCATATTCAGCAGCCTGTACAAGCCCAATTGCAACTGCCTCTCCATGAGGAATTCTATAATCGCTTAAGAGTTCTATGGCATGCCCAAAAGTATGGCCTAAATTAAGGTGCATCCGGAGATTTTGTTCGTAAGGATCTTCTCGAACGATTTTGATTTTGACGTTAATGGCTCGGCGAATAATCCAATCAAATCCCCCCTGCCCCCCTTTTTCAAAGGGGGGATTTTGTTCTAGATATTCTAATAGCTCTGGATCGCCAATAATCGCATGTTTGACAATCTCAGCCAGGCCGCAGCGCAATTCACGCTCTGGTAAAGTTTTAAGCAAATCAGGATCAATCAAAACACCCTTGGGATTTTTAAAAGCACCAACCAAATTTTTGCCTTCTGGCAAATCAACGCCTGTTTTACCACCAACGCTTGAGTCCACCATGGCTAATAAACTCGTTGGCACTTGAATATAATTCATACCGCGCCAATAAGTTGCTGCCACAAAACCCGTCATATCGCCAACAACACCGCCACCGAGAGCCAGCAACGTATCATGGCGCGTCAACCCTCTATCCAAAAGCTGGATATAGATTTGACGAACCGTATCTAGATTTTTAAAAGGCTCACCCTCTGGAATTTCAATCAGCTCAGCCGTCTTAGGTAAAAGATCCTTATAGAGCTCCAATATTTTGGGATTAGAAACTACCGCTAAGCTAGAATCGCCCAGTCCTAGCCAGTCTATAAAGTCAGCAAGCCGGTTCAAAATCCCACGTTGGATATGTATAGGATAAAAGCCTTCAGGTGGCCGTTCAAAAAGCTGGTCCAATTCAAATAAACGCCCAATCCGGTTAGCAACCCCTTCAATCGCGCCATTTGTGCTTTCAAGTTGATGAAATATTTGGTCATAAACAGGCTGGCGCTCTAACCAAAGTTCACGAGCATTTTGGGCTAATGGCCTTTTTTGATTTCGAGATAAGCGTTCTTTAATCACCTCAAATGACGCCCGGAGACAGAAAACAGAATCCCCAGAGAATAATCTTCGATTTTCTTTTGGAATTAGTGTCCCACCGCCAGTGGCAATAATCAAACTAGAACGTTTTGAAAATTCAACACATAGCTGATGCTCTAGTTCTCGAAAAAATGGCTCACCATAGTCTTTAAATATCTGCTGGACATTCTTGCCTTGTCTTTCCTCAATGACACGGTCCAAGTCTACAAATGGAAATCCCAACTGTTCGCTCAAAAGGCGCCCAACACGACTCTTGCCGGTACCCATAAAACCCGTTAGGATAAGATTCTTAGCCATGCGTGAGTTTACCATGCTTTTAACAGTCAAAAAAGTAGATGATGGTCTGCGGTTGGATATTTTTTGGTCCAAGCACTTGCCGGATATCTCACGCACCCGCATCCAAAGCTGGCTAAAGAGGCATGGTGAGAAACCAGCGCGGACAGTCAAAGCTGGTGAGGAGCTTGAGCTTCATATTCCCCCTATTCAAGCAACCGAGCTAGTCCCACAAGATTTGCCGCTCGATATCATTTATCAAGACGACGATATTATTGTCTTAAATAAGCCAGCGGGATTAGTTGTTCATCCAGGCGCTGGCAACACAGACGGCACACTGGTCAATGCGCTTTTACACCACTTCCCAGGAATCTCAGTCGGTGACAAAGAGCGACCTGGCATCGTTCATAGATTAGATAAAAACACTTCTGGACTAATGATCATTGCTCGTCATGATTTAAGCCACCAACGACTTTCGCAAGCTTTTAAAAGCCGAGAAGTTCGTAAAATTTATCGAGCTCTTTGCGTCGGGACTTTCAAGCAAAATAGCTTTGAACTCAAAACAGGCCATAAAAGACACCCAACCAATCGCAAGCGATTTACGACCAAGTATCCAACAGATCGCATTGCGCACTCCCACTTCGAAGTGGTGAAAAATTTCCCCCCTTTGAAAAAGGGGGGCCAGGGGGGATTTTTCACAGAACTCCGCATCGAAATCTTCACCGGCCGCACGCATCAAATCCGCGCTCAATTAGCTGACATCGGCCACCCGATTTTAGGCGACACACTCTACGGCGGCCCCAAAATTAAAAACTTTGACAGACACGCTTTGCACGCCGAAGAACTCTACTTCGATCACCCTATCTCTGGAAAACCACTTCACTTTAAAGTTCCTGCTGACTTTGATATTAGCTAAGCAATATGCAAAGCAAAGTCTACACAGACGCCCAATCAGCTTTATTTGATTTATTTGATGGCGCTAGCATCATGAGTGGCGGTTTTGGGCTCTCTGGCCTTGCTGAACATGCTATCCAAGCCATTAAAGATTCTGGCAAAAAAGACTTAACCATTATCAGCAACAACTGCGGCAATCAGCGCCAGGGCCTCGCCATTTTGCTTCAAAGTCGACAAATCAAAAAAGTGATCTGTTCTTATGTCGGCGGCAACCCAGACTTAGAAGAGCTCATATTGGCTGGCTCAATCGATGTTGAGTTGAATCCCCAAGGCACGCTTGCTGAGCGTATTCGAGCAGGCGGTGCCGGAATTGGTGGATTTTTCACACCCACTGGCGTCGGCACCATGGTGTCAGAAGGCAAAGAAGAGCGCGTATTAGACGGCAAACGTATGATATTCGAAACAGCTTTGACAGCAGATTTCGCGAATGTCAGAGCTGAAGCCGCAGACGAATATGGCAACTTAAGATTTTATCGAACTTCCAGAAACTTTTCGCCCGCTATGGCAACAGCAGCACGTGTCACGATTGCTGAAGTTGAAGAGCTAGTTCCGACAGGCAGGCTTGATCCCGACAACGTTCATTTGCCTGGTATTTTTGTAAAGCGGCTATTTGTTGCGAAAGAGCATAAGAACGTTATTGA
>JAESQZ010000175.1 GCA_016764955.1 Deltaproteobacteria bacterium
CTCTCCACCATGTGGAGAGGGGGAGTCACTGTGAAGGTGGTTGTTTTCCTTTTCCAATAAATGGTTCCACTAAATACAATCAGCAATGTCTGAAAAATATAAAGGCTACCTAAGGGCTAGACTGTTACGGAGCACTTCAACAAAATCAGAACAGGTACTATGGGCAATCTTGAGAGCTAAGCGATTCAAGGGATATAAGTTTCGCCGCCAGCACCCCGTCGGACCTTATGTGCTTGATTTCTACTGCGCTCGAAAACGAATGGGCATTGAATTGGATGGCGAAATCCATAATAATCCAGCGGCTCAACAATATGACCAGAAGCGTACCCGAACCCTAGCAAGCGCCGGTCGAAAGATTATTAGGTTCAGTAATTACCAAGTTTTGAAACAAAAAGTTCTCGTGGAAAACATAATTCTTAAAACGCTACAAAATGACTCCCCCTCTCCACATGGTGGAGAGGGGGCCGGGGGGAGAGGTCATAGGTTGCAATTTTGATTTCGACCTGGCAAATGCATGGTTGTGCTCCTGAAAATTTTAGCAGTAGCGATATTGTTCCCACTGTTTCTGCAGGCCAAAACCTTCGAACCACAAAAAGATCGTTGGTCTGTTGGTGGCAGCGCCAGCTTACCATTTAAAGGAACTGAAAAAGGCGTGCTATCGCTCAAGCTTAATCTGGAGCCCTCTATTAGCTGCTTCGTCTTTGACCATATTGAAGTTTCTGGGAACCTAAGACTTGGGCTCACAATCTTGAGTGGCGAAAGAAATGGCTTTCGGGACCCAGTACAATGGGGTTTGGGTTTAAGCAGCCGCTATGTCTTTGGTAGTCAACAAACCATCTATCCGTATATAGGCCTGCTGGGTTCGGTCGACCTGCAGAATTGGTGGGCAGAAACTTTAGAGTGGCGCAGTGGTATATGGACTGGGTTCCTGGTGGTTCTTCAAGAGTCCTGGGTTTTAGATGTTGGGTTCCCGATTATAGCCGCCTTCTCATCTGAGCGCTTCCAGTACATTGAAGTCATACTTGGCCAAGTCGGTTTGAACTATTACTTCTAGGATTTGATCATGCGCGTCTTAATATCTCTATTTTGTCTTATCGCGGGATGTTCTTTAAACGATCCATTTCCCAAATTTAACACGCCCTATTCGGATGAAGGCTTCGATGAATGTCTGGCTCAAAACCCAACGTTATCAAGATCAGAGTGCAACATCCAAAACTGCTTAAGCGGGTTAGATACTTTGCATGGGATGAGCCGACTACTGAAAGATATTGCCCCAATCTTGGAAGACATGAAACTAACTTACTGGCTAGATGGCGCCAGTGTTTATGGAGGTATTCGATTTAATGCTTTTGTCCCCTGGGACGACGATGTAGATGTTGGCGTCATAGCCAGCGAATTTGAACATCGCACTGAAGAACTTAGGAGCAAGTTGGCTGCGCTTGGGTATCAGCTAATTCCTTTCTATAACAGCACCGGGACTGCCTTTCGCGGATTATTTGGCGGCCAGCCAGACTTTTGGCAAGTTATTATGACTAAGCCGGTTCTTGACCGGATCCAACTTGAGCTTGATCCCTCATTGAGCGCAGAGTTTTTGGAGCGAAGTTATTTTCGCTACTTGTCAGCAGATTTGCCGCCACACTTAGACATATTTGTTTTTGATGATCTTAGAGATTCACTCTTCATGCGCGTGCCCGGTTTAAAATTTCCTAAAAACGTTATTTTGGGCCCAAATGGAAACGAAACAGGTCATGTCACCATACTAGATACTTCATACTCAATCCCTTATAACGCAGACCAATATGCTTCGATTCTTCTAGGTAAGAGCATCTCAATTAAAGACGATGTTGTTGTTAAGAAAGAGCATGCCTCTTCTGCATGTTCCAATCGCATTAAATTTCATAATTTCAGTACTTCCACCACCAGGCAGTACCTTTGCAGCTTTTTAGAGTTTGCCTTTCCCAGCCAAGGAGCTTGCCCATAGGAGAAATTATGCGCTCATTGATTATCACTATTTTTTTGCTCGGGACAATCTCGTTAGAAGCGAGAACAATAAACAAAAAGCCTGGCCAGAAAATCGTTTTTGTAGACGGCATTTTTGACCTTGCTCACTTCGGGCATGCACGGGCATTCTTAAAGGCAAAAAAACATGCCGCTCGGCACTTCAACACATCTATTGAAAACATCATATTGTTAGTCGGTGTAAATGACGACAATAATCTTGAAAGCTACAAGCGTCTTCCTGTTATGAGTCTGCAAGAACGTGTTGCACAGATATCTTCCTTCAAAGAAGTGGATGCTGTCATTGCTCCTGTACCACTCAAATTCTCAAAAGAGCTCCTTGCGGAAGAAGACATTGACTTAGTCATGCATGGAGATGATTACACAGCAGAAAAGGTCGCTCTGTACTATCAAGAAGCAGTTGACGCTGGCAAATTCGCTACATACCCCTATGGACCAGGTATTTCTACTTCAAAGCTTATTGATACTGCTATACAACGTGGACTCTCAGATAAAATTCGACGTTCAAGACCTCGCAATATGAGCCTATCGCTCGATGTCTCGCCAATTATCACTGGTGGCTTAGGGCTTCGATATGAGTACCAGCTTGAGCCCTGGCTAAAACTCACAGTTCCCCTTGAGGCCAAAGCGCGTATTCTTTCGCCTTTGCCAAGCGAAGCCAAAAACGCCCTTAGACTTTATGCTTGGAGCACTTTGCCAGATTTTACAATCTTAACGGGCTTAGGTGTACAGCTGAACTATCAAGGTTGGTACATTGAGCCCCAGTTAAAACTTGGCTATGCGCGAGTGGTTTACTTAGGCAAAACCGGCGCCAAAGATTTATTTCTCTTTCAACCGACGTTTTTGTTTGGTTACACACAGACTTTTGAAAACGGTTTTTTAGTCAACGTAGGCTTGGGCTTTTCGTGGCATTCGTTTAGCCCAGCTGAAGACGCTATGTCGTTCTGGTCACCCGATGCTGTTTTGGCAGTGGGTTACGCATGGTAAGGTTTTTGGCCATTGCGCTCACGCTAATCGCCGCCTGCTCAGGTAACGAGCCAGCCTATTGTAAAAACAGCCTGGGTACTAAGAGGACTCAAGATCTTCACCATTTGGCAAACTCGGGCAACCCAGAAAAGGTCGTGGTGCTCACAATCGATACGAGCCCTACCAAGCGCTCAGAGCTTTTAGAAAGTACCCTTAAGTATTTTGATTACGAGTACTACATTCTGGGAAACCAAAATGCAAAACAGCAGCCGCACCCCAAAAAATCAGGGGTGTTTCGAGAGTACTTCTTCTCTTACAAACTATATCGATACCTAGATACGCTCCAAGAAATCATGACCATACGAGGGCCTAAGTCAATCGTAGTCTTAACTGATGCGAGCGATGTTATGTTCGCACTCGGCCCAAAGGCAATTAAAGATCGTTTCGAAAAGCTTGGCCAACCAATCATACTTTCTGGAGAAATGCTTATCACTGCAACCAGGCTTCCCTATATCAAGCGCTTTGCACAAGAGCTTCACATGGAAGAAGAGCTAGAAAGCACAAACTCAGACACCATAAAGCTGGTTGAGCTGTTACGTGAAGTTGTTATTTTTAAAGGCACCTCCTGGGGCTATGGAGACTTGCCATTTGTCCTATGGATGCCCGAGGTCCAAGAAACAGTCTCATTAATTAAAAAAATTCCTGTAGAGCCCAATGGCCCTGCAAACCAGTTCAGATATGTCAACAGTGGCGGCATAGTTGGTTACGCGGATGCCCTGATTGAAGCACTCGAAGACATGGATATTCAAATCGGAGATGACGATCAGGCTATCTGGAACCAGTGGTACGGCGCCATCGGGTATCCCAGAAATAAGGGTTTAATTGATTACCAGCAAACCACTCTTGCTCAAATCAATCACGATTTTGATATGGATGCTGTGTTTCGATTTTTGTTTGATGACTTTCCTACTCTGCCTTCAAAACCGCCTTTTGTATTCAAGTGGGAGCCTGACACCATGCCGGTTGCCTATCACTGCGCAGGGTGTAATCAAAGCAACATGCGTAGTTTTCATCGCCAGATTGTAAATACACTTCAAGAGCGATTTGAGATATTCTCTAAAGAGCAACTTCAATTTGTAAACGGGTGTTATTAATATGCGAAATTTTCTACTTTCACTGATGATTCTTTTGGCACTGATGCCCACAGCAAATGCTGAGCATGTTGCCACCTCAACGCGCTTTTCACCTTTGGTTTTAAGCCTCAATAAGCAACAGCGAATCCAAGGCGCTTTTGATTTTCAATCATCACCCAGCGGCGAGCTAAGTATTGCCTATCTCTACAAGCTCTATGATGGCTTCGACGTTGGTGTTGGCATACATGGTGGGCTATTGGGCGGCAACATGGCGAGCGGCATTTTTGGTTTTGATGTTGTTCTGCGCTATGTAAGAGCTGTAAACGACTATCTTTTCTTAGGCATCCAAACTCAAGGTGGCTATGTGTACAGCGGCCTTGGCGACAAAAGCATTTCTGAAAACTTTGCAAGTTCTTTTCCCATCACCATTGGCGCTGTTATTGGAGGCGTTGTTCGTGAAAGCACACAACTCTATTTCTTTCCTGCTGTAGAACTTGGGCGTGCTGCCAACGCTGGGGACCCTCTTTGGAAGACTGGCATTGGGCTTCAGTTAGCTGTTGGCACGGTTATCGCGATTCATGACGATTTCTTTGCTTATTTAGAAACTCAGCCTACTTTTGCCAATTTAAATAGCAATACGACTTCAGGATTTCAGAGCTTTCGAATTGGGCTGACTTTGGGCGTTTTGTATGATTTCTGAGAACAGTTGTCATACCAGCGAAGGCTGGTATCCAGCATATGTTTTGACCTGTTCTGGATGCCAGCCTTCGCTGGCATGACAATTCACTCGCGATCGTTTTCTAATATATCCAACACACATCTTTGATAGCGCTCGGAATTAGTCGTCCCACTAAAGGTCGCGTCCACAGATGGCCTTGGGCTCCAGCCTGGGATATTAAGCTTAATCTTGTGTAATGCACCGGCATCACTATTTGAACTAAAACGGTGAATATCTCGTGAGTATTCATTGATCACACGAACCATATCCACGCCACCCTCAGCAATGACATAGCTAATAACCAAGTCGTCTGAGGTCCGGCAGGCTTTGCTGAGTCTTGAAAGCTGCTTTAAACGTCCAGTACTAACAAGGCGCGGCCTATAGGCAACCCCACGCCAACCTTCAACAGTATCGCAGAAGCTAATGGGGCCAGATCCACAAAGAGGCTTTTTTCGAGCCTTCCCAACTGCAGGCCACTCTTCTTCAAGAATTCCATAAACTTCAATATAATTACCCCAGCCGCTCAACACAGCATCAGGATAGCCAACAGCGTGGTAAATAAATTCATTAACCATACCCTTGGAATAGGCCATGTCATCATCAACCGAAATCACCAGCGCATTTGGATCTGTTTTTCCAACCAATTCAATCGCTGGCAACATTTTCATCACTGGCCCGTAATCGTGATCGTATTCTTGGGCAATAACTCTTAACTTGGGGAACTTCTCTTTTAATGGCTCAACTAAGCTCAAGTCATAAGCTGTCTCGTTGCGGTAGAGTTTTGGCAGGGCTAAAAAGATCTTTTCTACATGTTGCAAATCTAAGGAGCTTAAGGTTGGCTCAAGCTTGCTAAGTCTTTCTGGAGATGTGGTTAGGGAAACATAAACCCTATGCTGATTCAAGTAGTTCTTGGTACTCAGTTGGCTACTTAGATTACGTACTGGAAGACTTGCTAAGCACTGCATAGCCTGTTCATCAGGCAAGTCTTCACAAGTATTGCAGGCTATAAACCCCAGCATCCAAATTAGAACTAGCCACTTAATCATACTCACTTAATATCGGCAGTATAGCTGATGGGTTGCTTTTGGCAAGGTGATGTCATCCCGGCCTTGAGCCGGGATCCAGTAAAATATGATCGCATGCCTAAAGGGTAACCATTTCAACAATGACTGGACCCCGGGTCAAGCCCGGGGTGACAGGCTCTCCATTACCGCATCAGCCCCAGCCCCAGACTCCAACAGCTTTCTAGGCTCATCGCTTCCAAATAACAAATCAATCGCCAGCCTGTCTGACACAAACTCATAAGGCTCTCGGCGCCAATCAAAACCCTCAAACTGCCTAGCCGCCCAAATCACAGCCACGCCTGTTTTAAGCGCATTAAATTGCTTTTTATCGGTCACATGAATCTGCAAACCACCGCAAAGCTTGCCCGCATGTTTTTGAAAAGTAGGCGTAAACCAACAAGGTCTCAACACAGCGCCCGGCAGCTCACAAGAACTTGCAAGTTCAGCAAAGCGATCTGGATCTTGGATATAAGGCGCCCCAGCTAATTCAAATGGCCTTGTCGTTCCACGCCCTTCAGACAAATTTGTCCCCTCAAATAAACAACCCCCTGGGTACACAAGAGCCGTATCAGGCGTTGGCATATTGGGCGAAGTCATCACCCACGGCAGCCCTGTTTCACCAAAGTGCTGCTCACGATTCCAATTTTGCATTTCAACAACTTCTAAATCAGTGTCCAGACCATCATGCTCTTTAAAAAAACGCGCCAGTTCACCCAAAGTCATCCCGTGGCGATTTTGCAGCGGATACTCGCCCACAAAAGACTCAAAACCTTTTTGAACTAAGTTGCCTTCTTTTTGGACGCCGCCCAGCGGATTCGGCCGGTCAACAACCAGGCATTTAATTTTTGCTTTCGCACAGGCTCGAATGGCAAAAGCAATCGTGTACGCAAAAGTATAATAACGAGACCCAATGTCTTGTAAGTCACAAAGCAAGACATCTACGTCTTTAAGTGCTTTCGGATCAACGCTCAAGCTCTCTCGAGTAGAGCCATAAAGGCTTGTGATCGGCAACCCTGTCTTGGCATCAATACTGCTTTCAACGCCCTCCATATCTTGGGCATTGCCCCAAAAGCCGTGCTCAGGCCCAAAAAGATGCTTCACTTGAACGCCATGCTCTAAACATAAATGCAAAATATGCTTAAGCTTAGAGTCAACGCTCGCTGGGTGCGCCAGCAGGCCTACTTTTAAGCCTTTCAGGCGCTTAAACTTTTCTTCAACCAAAACATCGAGACCGGTTAAAACTTGGGACATGGGGAGCATTGTGGCCTATTTTCGACCAGTTAGGAAGAGCGTACGCTTTAATTTCATAATCGTACGTCTTTATGCTATAGTAGCCGTATATGGTGGTAACAACGTCAAAGCTACGAGAGAACATTTACCAGCTCTTGGATCAAGTGCTTCGCACTGGTGTGCCGCTTGAAATTGACCGCAAGGGCAAAAAGCTGGAGGTTGTCCTCAAGAAAAAAAGTGGTCATCCAAGCCATTTAATCAAGCGTGACATCATCGTTGGTGAACCAGATGAACTCGTACATATTGACTGGTCTTCTGAAATAACGCTGGATCCGCTATGAGCACCGTATATCTCGATACACACGCTGCAGTTTTTCTTTATGCTGGCTTGGAAGAAAAATTGCCTGTTGGCATTTTAGATTTTATCAACAGCCATGAGACCTTGATTTCCCCCATGGTCGAGCTTGAAATCCAATACTTATTTGAAGTTGGGCGCTTAAAAGAAAAGTCTGCCGAAATCATTACTGGACTGGTAAATCTATTTGATATTCATATCAGTCAAATTACTTGTGCCCAGGTAATTAGGCAGGCATTAGATGAAACCTGGACAAGAGATGTTTTTGATCGCATGATTGTGGCTGAGGCACGACTCAACAAATGCCCACTGCTCAGTAAAGATAGATTAATCACAAAACATTATGACAAAACCATTTGGGATTTATAAACGCTCCGAATTTCCGCACGCATTTTTATCTATCGATGAAGATGGCGAATTAGCCAAACTAGCATCTCACGATCTTCTCAATTGCCTGATATTAAGTCGAGAATCGAAACATTAATCAAGGCGTTTCAAGAACCCCCCTTTGAAAAAGGGGGCAGGGGGGATTTCAAGGCATCGCCCTCACCGTCGAAGAACTTTGCCCCGGCAGCTTAGACCCAACTGATGGCATTTTAATCGCCCAAGCTTTCGAAAAAGCAGGCGCTCAGTTTATTATTGCCAGCAGTGGCACAAAAGATTTCCCAGCGCTCAAATACCGCCGCAGCACCCAAACACAAAAATCGCCCAACTACCCATGGCTCGCCAGTGCCTGCTGGCTGATTGGTCGCGTCAAAATTCCCGTTTATGCCCAGGGTGATTTCAAGCTACCCGCAGAACATTCGCTGATAAAAGAAGCCAAAGCTTGCGGGTTATCTGGATTGGTGTCTACAAAAACTCTGTGTCAAACGACTAAATAAAATCAAAACCAGAATAGGCGTCAATAGGCGTCAGGCACACTGCGTGCCTGACGCCTAATTTTGACGCCTATTTGACGCCTATTTCTTCACTCCTGAAGCGAATTCGTTCAAGGTTCGTATGCGTTTGGATATGGACTTATTGAGTTGCTCAGTCCTAGAATCCTGTGCAGAAAACCCTCCTAATTCAGCCTGC
The DNA here is from genome assembly GCA_016764955.1 of Deltaproteobacteria bacterium. Classification (GTDB taxonomy): domain Bacteria; phylum Myxococcota; class UBA727; order UBA727; family JABDBI01; genus NORP243. The sequence continues at coordinate 8,560 of JAESQZ010000175.1, forward strand.
AATTTTTGCAGTCGACCGACATCTCTCGGTGAACGGTTATATATTGGTCTTCTCAATTCCGAGTAAATATCTTGAAGGACAGCTTTTTCAGAACGGGGGGCTGGTGGAGTAAAAGGTACTGCAGCACGATGAAGAGGAGCTTTTTCAGGGAGCCTTTCTCCTTCAATTCTTTTGCCATTTTTATCGCTTGCTGTGAATCCTTTCGGGATATTTCTAGGGTCTAGGGCACGTGCTTTATTTTCAGCTGTGATGAGTGTTAGATGAATGTAAGCTGCTATCAGACGATGGTTTCCAACTGCTTTGGCCAAATCACCTGGTTCTCCCAGGCTACTAACCCAACGTCTCAAGCCCTTGAACCAGCCTGATGGAAGCTCATCCATTGATTTAACATGTTCTGTCTTCAAAATAGTTAATTGCTTTGAAGTAAGATTTTTAAGCTTTGTTACAGCGTTATCAAAGGCATGTTTACTAGCGAGCTGAGTGACTAGAGAATCATTATCACCGCCTACCCCTTTTAGTAAGTCCTCCGTCGTCCGCGGCACTTCAGTGGCAGGTATTGTCTTGCTTACTCCCGCATAGGTACTAGCAGCACCTTCAGCCTGCGGCTCCGAAGAAGGCGCCGCCGGTGCGCTCTCTTCCTGCCGCAAAGCACTGTCAGCCCCACCCACGCCCATCACAACACTTTTACTAGTATTATCTACCATATATAAATCATATAAAAACGGTCGCCAGCAACGCAAGCATTGCAGTTAAAAATATTTTCTCTAAAATATCCGCCGTTTGACCGATAGCTATTCTCTTTAAGACTTCAGTAGAATCATTTTTGCCGCGCAATGAGGCGCTGCGAATAATCAAGCCGGGCTCTCCTTCCCATCGAAAGTTTGGAGAGACACCGGCAGCCTACAAGGGCCGAGAAAGCTCATACGTTCTCGGCCCTTAACCGTCAATCTCGGATTGACCATGGGAGATGTATGTCTGAAATTAAATTATCGAAGAGGGCTGAGGTTGTTCTATCACTTGTCATGCCAGCGAAGGCTGGCATCCAAAATAGGCCGCCAGATAGACTGGATCCCAGCCTTCGCTGGGATGACAATATGGAGGTTACGATTCGCCAGCAAACATTGGCTGATTTGTTGGGCTGCTCCAGGCGTAGTATTTATCGGGCGCTTAAGCAGCTTAAAGAACAAGGGTATTTGGCCGAGACAGGCAAGCGTGAGAAGAGATGTAAGGTTTACCAAATTTGCTCGGTTAATGACTGTCACTCTTTCAGAGCTCAAACGGTGAGGGTCGCATCACCTGGGCCTTGCGAGCCAAGGCTCGCTGCAGCCCAGGCTACCTCACTTGTCGCCCTGCGGGCTTCTAAACCCGAGGCACCGAAGGTGTCTAAAGAGTCGGTAGCCTGGACAAAGGAGGACCGTAGGTCTGACACAGGTCCAGGTGAATTATGCCCCCAGGCCAAATTTCATCTCGACAATTGCCGAAATATATTTCGCTATAATTTCCCCGAAGACTTTGATTGGGAAAAGTTTTTCCCGGAGGCTACTCACAGAATCAGGCATGTTGAGCATCAAACCAAGTTTTGGCGCTTGATGTTTGATAATCTTTATTTGATTCAAGAGCGCGAAACCGGCAAGCCCCACAGTGCACGAGTTGATAATCCAGACTCGACCTTGTTTGGTATCTCATACCCAAACAAGCCACCAGCCACGCAAATTGATTATATTCTGCGCACCAGGCCGGCTTATAGGCCATATCAGCCTGCGCCTAGGAGGCACGCTGGATGCCAGCCTCCGCTGGCATGACAAAGTCATTTGCTCCGCTTGTGGAATGAGAGTAGAGTTAAGCCATGACAATTTTAGAACAATTGGCCCAAAAGGGGCAGTCGATTTGGCTTGATTTTATTCAGCGAAAACTCATTGTTTCTGGTGAGTTAGCCAAGATGATTAATGGTGGTTTGCGGGGCATGACCTCTAACCCGGCTATTTTTGAAAAGGCCATTTCTGCTGGCACGGATTATGACGATTTTTTAGCCAAGCTCAATGAGCAGCAAGTCCTAGCGCCCGTAGACCTATATGAAGCTCTAGCCATTCGAGATGTCCAAGATGCAGCCGGTATTTTCTACAAGACTTACAAGCAAACCAAATATTTAGATGGCTATGTCAGTTTAGAAGTCTCGCCCCACTTGGCTTTAAATCCAGAAGGTACTTTGGCAGAAGCCAGGCGTTTATGGGCACGTGTGAACCGGCCTAACGTCCTGATCAAGGTGCCTGGCACGCCTGTTTGTATCCCCGTGATCGAGCAGCTGATTAGTGAAGGCATTAATATCAATGTCACACTTTTGTTCTCACAGGAGCTTTATAAACAAGCCGCCGAAGCCTATTTCAAGGGCCTCGAAAGACGTGCTCAAAACAAGCTTCCTATCGATGCAATAGCCAGCGTTGCCAGCTTTTTTGTGAGCCGCATTGATTCAGCAGTAGACAAAGTTGCTCCCAAAGAGCTGCAGGGCAAGGTCGCCATTGCCAATGCTAAACAAGCTTATCGGTCTTACGGGCAACTCTATTCGAGTGACCGCTGGAAAAAGCTTGAGTCTAACGGCGCTCAGCCACAGCGCTTACTCTGGGCCAGCACCAGCGTCAAAAACCCAGAATACCGCGACGTGCTTTACATAGAAGAGCTGATAGGCCCACACACTGTTAACACCATCCCGCCCAATACATATGATGCTTTTGTGGATCATGGAGAGGTCAAAGACTCGCTGCGCTCTAACTTAGAAGAAGCTGACAGAGTCATGGCTGATCTTAAAAAAGCTGGCGTTAATTTCGAAGAGATTAGCAACCAGCTTTTGGTCGATGGCATCCGGCTTTTTGTGGACCCGTTTCAAAAAATGCTCAATGCTATTCAAAGTAAACACCCAAGCAAAGCCGCGAAAGTCCCGAGCCTATGGGGCGAGCAAAAAAGCAATCACTGGCTTGGCTGGTTGGATGTCTTTGTAGACAAAGGCGCGCCTGATCCATTTTTATATGACACCAAAAGCATCAGCTCTGTTGCCCTGCTTGGCATGGGCGGCTCTAGTTTAGCACCCGATGTCATCGATCGAATTATGGGGCCTTTTGATAATTTCCACATGCTAGACTCGACAGACCCCGATCAGATTGCCGAATTAGAATCTAAGATTGACGTCGAAAAAACGCTTTTTATTGTGTCGAGCAAGTCTGGAAGCACTCTCGAACCCAATATTTTCTATGATTATTTTGCCTCCAAAGCCAATAACAACAAGCATTTTATTGCTGTCACAGACCCGGGCTCTTCTCTAGAAAAACTGGCACATACAAAAAACTTTGCGAGTGTTTATTACGGCCTGCCATCTATTGGTGGCCGCTACTCGGCACTTTCTAACTTTGGCTTAGTGCCCGGCATGCTCATGGGCGCTCCGATTTCGAAACTCATTGAGCATGCACAAGCCATGCGAGAGCTTTGCCAAAATGAAGACCTACTCGAAAACCCAGGCGCTCGTCTAGGCTACTCACTCGGGCAGCTTGCACTCAAAGGCCGAGACAAAGTCACTTTTATTGGTTCTAAAGAGCTCGCCGCTTTGGGCGACTGGATTGAACAACTAATCGCCGAGTCTACTGGCAAAGAGGGCAAAGGGCTTGTGCCCATAGCCAACGAAGACCTAGGAGCCCCTGGAGTTTACGGTGATGATCGTGTTTTTGTGTATGCACATTTAACAGGCGACCAAAAACTCGAAAGCAAACTTGAAGCACTCGAACGCGCAGGGCATCCAGTAATTAGACTAGAAGTGCCCTCTGTGGATTATTTGGGCGCTGAGTTTTTTAGATGGGAAATTGCAACAGCACATGCTGGCAGGATCATTGGCATCGATGCTTTTGATCAGCCAGATGTCGAAGCCGCCAAAGTAGAAGCTAGAAAGCTCATGGCTGACTATCAAAAGCTCCCCAAGCCGCCATTCTCGAGTGGAAAAGCCAAAGAGTTATTAGATAAACTCATAAGCGAAATAAAAGCTGGAGACTATTTTGCGATTCAAGCCTTTTTGCCTAGAAACGCCAAAAATCAAGATTTCTTGCAAAAACTGCGCCTAAAAATACGCGACAAGCACAAAGTGGCTACCACACTCGGCTTTGGCCCAAGATTTCTTCACTCAACTGGGCAATTGCATAAGGGCGGGCCCAGCACGGGCGTGTTTTTGCAAGTGGTGAGCAGCACAGAAAAAGACATCAAAGTCCCAAGCGAAGGCTATAGCTTTGATCAAGTTAAACACGCACAAGCGTTAGGAGATTTTAATGTGCTTGAATCGCGCCAACGCCGTGTGATTTCGGTATCTTGGGAGGACTTATGCAAATTGGTATGATTGGCCTTGGAAAAATGGGCGCTAATATGGCCGAGCGCCTCATGAAAGCTGGACACGAATGTGTCGGCTACGACTTAACAGCTGACAACGTGAAAAATCTAGAATCGGCTGGCGGCAAGGGCGCCAAAAGTCTCAAAGAGCTTAGCGAAAAGCTTCAAGGCCCTCGAGTTGTTTGGGTGATGGTACCTGCTGGCAAGCCGACTGATGACACCATTCAAGAGCTATCTGGTGTTCTTGAAAAAGGCGAAGTCGTGATAGACGGCGGCAACTCTTATTATAGAGATGACTTTAGGCATGCAGAAATGCTCAAAACCAAAGGCATTCATTTTATGGATGCTGGCACCAGCGGCGGTGTCTGGGGCAAAGATCGCGGTTATTGCTTGATGATCGGCGGCCCCAAAGAAGCTTTTGATATTTGTGAGCCTATTTACAAAGCTTTAGCCCCAGGAGAAAGCGGCATCGAGCGCACCAAAGGGCGCAAAGGTGATTTAAGTGCCAGCGAACAAGGCTACTTACACTGCGGCCCCGTAGGCAGTGGACACTATGTGAAAATGGTCCACAACGGCATCGAATATGGCGTCATGCAGGCTTATGCTGAGGGCTTTGATATTTTGAAAGGCGCTGGGGAATTTGATTTAGACATCAAAGAAGTCGCCGAAGTCTGGCGCCGCGGCAGCGTGATCGGTTCTTGGCTCTTAGACTTAAGCGCAATTGCCCTTTTGGAAGACAATGAACTTGAAGCTTACTCCGGCCATGTGGCAGACTCCGGCGAAGGACGTTGGACGGTTCAAGCTGCTGTGGAATCTGGGATCTCTGCAGAAGTTCTGTCTACCGCATTATTTAAACGCTTTCGCTCTAGACAAGAGAACAGCTTTGCTGAGAAGATTTTATCGGCCATGCGCTTTCAGTTTGGAGGCCATGTAGAAAAGGGGTAGAAAATTATGCAAGCACCAGATTGCCAAATGGTGATAATGGGCGCCTCGGGCGACCTTACCAAACGTCTCTTACTGCCAGCTATCTGCAATCTAGGCGCTTCAGATTTACTGCCCAAAACTTTCTCGCTCATTGGCGTTGCGCGTACAGATTACAGCAATAAAGCCTTTGATGAGTATTTGGAAAAAAATCTAAACGAATTTGTCAAAGATTCAGAAGCCAAAAAATTTGGCAAAGTGCTGTTTAAAAATGCACATTTTGTGCAGGGCGACTTAAATGATCCAAAAACTTATAAAAAACTCAAAAGCGAGCTAGACCCAAAACGCAATCATCTATTTTACATGGCTGTCCCCCCACAGTTCTTTTTGCCTATTATTCAGCAGCTGGGCAAAGCTGGCCTAGTTAAAGAAGATGAACATAGTGGACCGTTTAGACGCGTCGTCATTGAGAAACCCTTTGGTAGCGACTTAGACAGCGCAAAGAAACTCAATCGAGATATTTCTGAGATCCTACGTGAAGATCAAATTTTTCGAATTGACCACTATCTTGGCAAAGAAACTGTACAAAATTTGCTCGCTTTTCGTTTCGCGAACGGCATCTTTGAGCCGATTTGGAATAGGAACTTTGTTGACCACATTCAAATTACAGTGGCAGAAAGTTTAGGCGTTGAAAAACGCGGCAATTACTATGAAACAGCGGGCGCCCTCAAAGATATGGTGCCCAATCATATTTGCCAACTTCTGAGTTACATTGCGATGGAGCCGCCTTTTTCGCTCAATGCAGATGCCGTTCGAGATGAAAAATCCAAGCTTTTGCGCTCTGTTCAATGTTTAAGGCCCGAAGATGTTTTACGTTATACCGTAAGGGGGCAGTACGAGGGTTATCGCGGTTCACCAGACGTAAGCCCAAACTCCAACGTCGAAACTTTTGTGGCTATGCGCATCATGATCGACAACTGGCGCTGGGCAGGGGTGCCCTTTTATATTCGAACAGGCAAAAAACTTCCTGTTCGAAATACTGAGATAGCCATTCAATTTAAAACACCGCCTTCGATGATGTTCACTGGCACCAAGGCAACCAACTTATCGCCCAACTTGTTGCTTGTTCATGTTCAACCTGAAGAGGGAATCTCGCTGCGCTTTGGCGCCAAAGTCCCAGGGCCAGTTGTAAAACTTGGTGATGTGAACATGACTTTTAAATACAAAGACTACTTTGGCTCTAGGCCAGGCACCGGCTATGAAACACTGCTTTACGACTGCATGATGGGCGATAGCACGCTCTTTCAACGCGCAGACATGGTCGAATCCGGCTGGCGCGTGGTACAGCCAGTGCTAGACGTTTGGAGAGCACTTAAACCAAGGCAGTTCCCTAACTATGAATCTGGAAGCTGGGGACCAGGTGAAACCAATCAACTTTTAGAAAGCGAAGGGCGCAAATGGCGAAATATACCCTCATAGACTTCCCTTCAGAAGACAAGTTCATCAAACATGCAGTTGCTGACTTCAAGGCGCTTAGCACCGAAGCCATCGCACAGCGCAACCGATTCAACGTTGCTTTATCTGGCGGAAACACCCCAAAAGGCCTTTATGAAGCCCTTGCCAACGCTGAAATCAACTGGAACAAAATTCATATTTATATGGGTGATGAGCGTTATGTGGATGTCACTCACCCAGACAGCAACTATGGCATGTTTAAGCGCACGCTGCTTTCAAAAATCAAAATCCAAGAAGGCAATATTCACCCGATTGAAACACACTTTCTGGATCCACATGAATCTGCGCGCCAATACGAAGAAGAACTTGGCAACATAACGCTCGATTTAGTTTATTTGGGCATTGGCGCTGATGGGCACACAGCCTCTTTGTTCCCCGGATCACTCATCCCAACTACTCAACAAGTGGCTGCATTTTTTGTGGCCAAATTGGGCAACTACCGAATCTCACTCCTGCCAGACCTCATCAATACAGCGCGTGAAATTCGCTTCTTAGTGTCAGGCACTTCCAAAAAGCCCATTTTGGATCACATCCTCCAAGAAGGTGAGCCGGCGATTAAATATCCCTGCCAACATATTAAAGGCTGTGAAATTTTAGCTTATGGGTTATAATGTCATCCCGGCCTTGAGCCGGGATCCAGCAAGAGCTAAGCAATTCGTATTTATCAAAACTAACTCAATATTCCACTAACCATTGACTGGACCCCGGCTCAAGGCCGGGGTGACAACAGACGCACATTACTTGTGAAATTCTCGCCCCTAGGATATAACCTCCTGCATGCAGACTTTCTTGGTTGTCCTTCAGGTGATCGTGGCTTTGTTTATGATTCTGGTTGTTTTGCTTCAGCCAGGAAACAGAGGTGGCTCAAGTGCAGCATTTGGCGGCGCTGGTTCTGACACGGCTTTTGGCGCGAGAGGTGCCAATACCCTTTTGGCAAAGCTCACCTTTGGAGCTGCGCTGCTGTTTATGGTTACCAACCTAGCGCTTTCGCTGATGTCATCGGGCGTATCTTCTGTGCTTGATAAAGTAGTGAACTAGCCCATGGTGCTGGATCTTCCCAAGTTAAGTAAAGAAGACGTTCGCTTCTTAGACTTTTTGTCGGCTTGTTCAGGGTTTAAAGAACGAGCACTTGCTTGGGTTCAGCCCGCTGCCAAAACACTTTCTGATATTATTGGTGAGCCTTGCCAAATTGAGTTCAAACGCGTTTCCCAAGAACAGAGTCCAGAAATCACGGGCACACTCTGGCCAGCTGCTTTTCCCCCTCAAGAGGGTTTATTTTGGATCGAAACAGATACCAACGTGATTCAAGATTGCATCCATAAAATGCTCGACCACAAGGCTGACTCCAATGACCCAAAAATGTCTGACCTAGAGCGTGGCGCAGGGCTTTATCTTCTTGCTCGTGTTTTCCACAGCACCAAAGAGTCTTTTCAACTCAGTGATACAAAAGACCAGCCTCAAAGCCCCTTGGTCTGTATTTCGTTGAGTTTTCAAGTTGGCGAGCAAAATTCTTTCTTGCGCATTTGGGTTTCAAACGAGCTTTTTGAGTCTATTGTTACTCAAAGCAAGCCTTCTGAAGAAACCATTCGCCAGCAAAGCGTGGCCAGAACCTCCTGGGCTAAAGTGCCTTTAAGCATTCAGCTTGCTAGCTTGAATCTCAGCCAAGAAGATTTTCATGGCCTAGAGCCTGGCGATATTATTTTACTCGAAGAATCAGCCCTGCAATTTGACAATAAAACGCTCAGCGGCTCCATTGATGCCACACTCGGCGCTCCGGCATTTAGAAAATTAAGTGGTGCTCTGTCTCTTGGAGAGTCCGGCCAGTATGCTCTTTCTCTTCAAGACACTGACTTGCAAGAGGCACCTGTAGAGGAAGCGCCCCCTGCCGAAGAGGCACCTGAAAATAAAGAGGAACCATCATGACCGAAAGTGTCAAATCGAACGTTGAAATTCCACTCATCGTTGAATTAAGCCGACTCCCCATGACTCTCGAAAAAATCGGCGAGCTTACCCAAGGTCAGGTCATTGAGTTAGCTCAAAAACCAGGCGACCCCGTTGAGTTAATCGTCAGTGATAAAAGCATTGGCCAGGGTGAGTTGGTCGAGGTTGAAGGCAAACTGGGGGTTAAGGTGCTCTCCTTACTTGGCTCATGACCATGGAAATGTTCTGGGCCTTTTTGCAAATCACAGCGATGCTTGCTGCTGTGGTTTTGTTGGCCTATTTGGTGCTTCACAAAGGCCTTGGCAAGCTTCTTGCCAGGCACCAAACCACTCAAAGCATGGCGGTAAAAGAACGCTTATCACTTGAGCCTCGACGCAGTTTATACCTGGTTGACATCAAGGGCCGGAATTTTGTTCTCGCTGGCAGTGAAAATGGTGTATCAGTTGTTTGTGAACTGGATGAAAAACCTTCCTCTTAAGCTTTTTCTGCTTCTCGTCGCTAATGGCGCCTTTGCACAATCTGCCAATCTTAAAGATCTGACTGACTTAGCATCGGGCGGCGGTATCAGTTCACGGCCGCTCTTGTTGATGATTGGCATCGTGGCCATATCACTCTTGCCTTTTGTGGGCATGTTGGTGACGAGCTTTGTGAAAATAGCCGTGGTGCTTTCGATTACGCGCCAGGCTGTTGGCATGCAGCAGGCGCCACCGACAACGGTTATTACTGGCCTTTCTATCCTGCTCACCATTTATGTGATGCAGCCTGTTGGGCTTCATATTTATGAAAATGCCGAAAAGTTCATGAAACATCAAAGCCAAGAGTTTTTTGATAAGGCTAACGTTGATGTTTTGATCAAGGCAGTTGTTGCCGCAGAAGAACCCATTAAAAAATTCCTCAGAACTCAGGCGACCGATAAAAACTTGCAACTCTTCTATAGTATCGCGCACAAAATTCGCTCAGAAGAACATCGCAAAGATCTCTCAATAGATGATTATATCATCCTCATACCAGCCTTTGTGATTTCGGAGTTAACCAAAGCTTTTCAGATTGGCTTTATGATCTTTTTGCCATTTATGGTCATTGATATGGCCGTGGCGAATATTCTGATGGCCTTAGGCATGCAGATGTTAGCGCCAACGATGATCAGTTTGCCCTTTAAGCTGCTCTTGTTTGTGATGGTGGATGGCTGGTATCTAATTGCTAAGGGACTTATACTGGGGTATCACACATGAATGTCACTTCTTATATTACGCAAATCACCGGTGAAGCCATTTTGCTCACCATCTTGGTTTCAGCACCATCGATTATTGCAAGTTTGGTGATTGGTTTATCTGTTGCACTTTTTTCAGCCACCACACAGATTCAAGAACAAACTTTGAGCTTTGCGCCAAAAATGGTCTTTATTTACTTAGCCATCGTAGTTTCTGGAGGTTGGGTTGGTGGGCTCATGTTCAAGTTTGGCAGTAAATGCTTCGGCGAGTTCTACCTGATAAAGCTGGGGTAGGGCTTTATGTTACTGTCAGGCCCACCTTGTCATGCCAGCGAAGGCTGGCATCCAGCTTTACCATTAGCCCTATTCTGGATACCAGCCTTCGCTGGTATGACAATATGAGAGCTTTTAGTTATGGATAATTTCATTAACCACCTCATCAAGGTCCTCTCTGAGGAATTTGGTCAGGGGCACGCGCTCATTCTCTTTTCGCTCATTGCAGCAAGGATGATGACACTGGTAAGCCTAGTGCCTTTTTTGGGTTCTAGAAATGCGCCGGGCCCGGTTAAAATGGGCGTTGGCTTGATGCTCGCTGGCCTTATGTGGCCCATTGCCACCGCTCAAGTCGACGCCAATATCCCTTTAAGTCTTGCTCCTTACTTGCTCATGATCATGAAAGAGGTTTTTGTCGGCTTTACCATTGGCTTTGTCACTGCCCAAGTGTTTTATGCCGTTGAAATGGCTGGCCAAGCCATCGACATCGTGCGCGCGACCAACCAAGTCATGCTCATCGTCCCGGAAATCACTGACAGAAGCTCGCCCTACGGAGACATATACTACCAAGTCGCTTTGATTTTATTTTTGGCCTCAGGCTTTCATGGGATCTTTTTCGATGGAATCGTACAAAGCTTTATCTCTGTGCCCATCACTGAGTTTCCCAAATTTAGTGCTGGCTCTGCACATTTTTATCAAGAATTTATGATGCTGGCCGCCGAGATCTTTCGAATCGCCATCACACTGGCGCTACCGATTATTGCGGTCTGCATCATGATCAATCTATCTTTCGGGTTGATTAACCGCATCGCCCCTCAAATCAACGCTTACTTCCTCTCCATGCCCGCCCTTGCTACGGGCGGTATGGCCATCTCACTCTTCGCGCTTTCCATGACTTTTTCGCAGTTTGAGTACTTCTCAGCGAAGCTCATGGGCACTTACATGAAGATAATTTTGTTGATGGGGTGATCGAGACATCACCTCAATAGTCTATAGGCCGGCCTTGTTCGCATGCGGTGTTCTAAATTTTCTGGCGGTGGCGCTTTTGGGTAGGGCACGCCAAACTTGAATCAAATACAAATTATCAAACATGAGGCGCCAAAATTTGGTTTGGTGCTCAACATGGCGAATTTTATGCGTGGCTTCTGGGAAGTGTTTTTCCCAATCAAAGTCCTCGGGGAAATTATAGCGAAATATATTCCGGCAGTTGTCGAGGTAAAATTTGGCTTGTTCGCAGAGGGGTTTTTCCTCCCCCTTTGGAAAAGATACCGTCTTGCAGGTCAATAGCTTATTGATGTGCGAGCCGGGCATCTGCGAATTTGTGCAGGATGCTGGCAATAAGGGTCTGGTAAGGTAATCCTTCATGCACGGCAATTTGCTTAATTCGATCTAAATCATAGTGGGACACTCTAATATTAATACGCGCTTCTTTCTTCATGAACTTCGCTGCTGCTTTTTCAAGTATTTCTTTTTGTTCATCCAGATTCTCGACAGTTTTCCATTCACCTTTTTCAAAAGAATCAACTAATTCCTGTTCCTCAGCATCAAGCTTGAATCTTTTCATTTTTTTTCTCCTCGTGAACCTAGATAAATCGCTGTGGCCTTACGGCTTGGAATAATCGTTTTCAAAAAAGCTTTGCCATTTTTAACAATGAAAGGGACCATGTAAGCATAGCCATCTATGTTTACTGTACAAATCATTTGATGTGGATACTTTTTAGTGTTTGAATGTTTACTCACATCCGAAATATGATCTTTATCCAGAAAATGTATTATTTCTTCAAATGAGATGCCGCGTTCTCTTTTGAGTTTCCTGCTCTTTTCGGGATCAAAATCATAAACTAGATCTTGCATCATGGGTTAACCGTATGTCAATGTGTGCCTTTTGTCAATCTATTTAAGGAGAAAGCGCCCAATACTTGTTGAACTGCGCTACCCATATTGGCTGCAAATCTGCGCTGTTGTTAAGTCGTTTCTCATTGCTATCAAGGCAACTTTTGCTCTAAGTGTTTTACTGTGGCTCTTTCGTGGCTTTCCTGGCATCTGATTCAGTCCTTACTAGGGTGTTTTACCCTTCAAAGACTCCCTTAGCTACTGGTCTAAATTTTGGGGTCCACTATAGGTAATTGATCATTTTTTCGGGCAAGCGCCACAAAGCACCTTATTTCTTAGTTTCAAATTCCAAACAGTAGCACCAATAAGGCCAG